>DATGFK010000221.1:0-7291 GCA_035309185.1 Aggregatilineales bacterium | reverse complement strand
GAGTCGACGCTCCGCTCCTTTCCGCTGTAGACGGGAGAAGGCTCAAGGTTAGGCCTTCCAGGCCCCGCTGTTGCCCTTAACTTACAGCCTTTTTCGATGACGTGCTTGACTCTGAAAATATCCAGGCATATACTTTCTTACAGATTGTAAGTAATTCTTACAGGTAGTAAATATCTTTGTTTTCAAAGGGAAAGTCTTGCCGATGAAGCGCCCGTATATGGTCACGGCCACGGATATGCGTCGCATCAATCGTTCGGCCATCCTCGAACTGATCCGGCGCGAAGGCCCGATCTCGCGAACCCTGATCGGCGAAACGCTTGACGTGAGCCTGCCCACGGTCATGCGCGTCATTGACGAACTATTCGAGGAAGGGCTGGTCAGGGAGCAGGGCGCAAAGGAATGGAGCGGCGGACGGCGGCGCGCACTGCTCGAATTCAATGCGGAGGGCCACGTCGTCGTCGGCATAGACATGGGCGGGACGCGGATGTTTGGCGCTATTGCCGACCTGGGCGGAAGCATCCTCCACGAGGCGGAATTTGACCGCCGGGGAAGCACCAGCGAAGAGAATTATGGCCGCCTCGTCCAATTGATCGAGACTCTCATGGCCGATCCGAGGCTGGAAGGGCGCGACATCCTGGGGATAGGCGTTGGCGCGCCCGGCGTGACCATTCACCAGGAGGGCATTGTGGCCTGGGCGCCCAGCCTGGGCTGGCGGGACTACCCTCTGCGGGAAAAACTGGCCGAGCGCTTTGGCTTGCCGATCATGGTTGATAACGACGTGAATCTTGGCGCGCTCGGCGAACTGTGGTTCGGAGCCGGTCAGGACGTGCAAAACATGATCCTGGTGACCATTGGCAGTGGCATCGGCGCGGGCATCATCATTGATGGCGCGCTGTACCGGGGAGCGCACGAAGCGGCGGGCGAGGTCGGGTACCTCATGCCGGGGCGCGAATTCCTGGGTAAGCCCTATACCGAGTTTGGCGCGACGGAATACCTGGCGGCAGGCACGGGCATTGCAGAGCGCGCCCGCCAGGTACTCAAGCATGAGCGAAGCGAAGCCGAGCTGGCGGCGCTCTCTTTTGATGACGTATTCGCAGCAGTGCGGCAGGGGGCGCCGTGGGCGCGTAAGGTGCTTGACGAGGCGCTCGACTACATGGCAATCATGATCAGCAGTATCGGGGCGTACTTTGACCCGGAACTCATTGTACTGGGCGGCAGCATCGCCCGCTTTGCCGATCTGCTGATCGAACCTCTGCTCCAACGGATGGGTGGCACAACCCCGGTGGCGCTGAAACTGGTCGCTTCCACGCTCGGCCACCGGGCAACCGTCCTGGGGGCGGTGACCAACGTTCTGCACAATACCGGCGATTTTTACGTGGTACACAAGCTGTCCTAACGTTCAGGCAACGCAGCCCAATGAGTAACAAAATAAGGGGGTGATGCGTCGGGCGAGATTCAAGGTAATGCTCCTTCCAGCACTGCAAGGTCAAGTAGGAAGTAGATGATTTTCTGAGCAGTCAAGCGCGAGGAGGAATTTCTATGCGCACCCTATCAAGATTCGTTTTGGCGGTACTCGTTTTTACCCTTTCATTTGGCAGCGCTGCTTATGCGGCAAACCGGGCAGCCGCGCCAGTTACGATCCACGTCCTGACGATGGATCAGGCAGCGATGCCCAACGACGAGATGGACAAGGTTGCCAAAGAATTCATGGCGGCCAATCCCAACGTCCAGGTGGAGATGGAATACGTCTCCTACGACGCGCTGCATGACAAGTTCGTCACGGCGATGGCGACCAATCCACCGCCCTACGATGTGATCATGGTGGACGTGATCTGGTACGAGGAATTTGTGAAGTCTGGCTACCTGGCCGACGTTACGGACAAGATTACGCCGGATATGCGCAATAACGTCTTCAAGACCGCCTGGAACGTCGTCACGGTCAAGGACAAAGTGTACGGAATGCCCTGGTTGGTAGACACCAAGTACCTGTACTACAACCAGACGATGCTCAAGGCCGCCGGTTTCGATAACCCACCCAAGACCTGGGAAGAACTGATCACGCAGGCCAAGGCCATCAAGGCCAAGGGGCTGGCAGACTACCCGATTGACTGGTCGTGGTCGCAGGCCGAAGCGGCCATCTGTGACTTCACAGCCCTGGTGGCTGGCAACGGCGGGCAGTTCCTGGATGCTTCCGGCAAACCCGCTTTCAACGATGCCAAGGGCGTCGGCGCGCTGCAATGGATGGTGCAGAGCCTCAACGATGGCCTGACCAACCCCTCCTCGATTACCAGCGTTGAAGAAGACGTGCGCGGCGTGTTCTCGTCGGGCAAAGCGGCCTTCGCGCTCAACTGGCTGTATATGTATCAGAAGGCACAATTTGACACCAAAGAATCGCAGATCACCGGCCAGGTCGGGATCACGACGGTGCCTGTCTTCGACGCGGTTGCCAAGTCCGGCGTGAAGAGCGCCTCGGTAGACGGCTCCAGCGGCTTCTCCGTCGTAGCCAATTCGCCCAACAAGGATGCCGCCTGGTCATTCATCCAATACCTAACCAGCGAACCCACACAGATCAAATACTCCGACAGCCAGACGCCCATCTGGACGACCAGCTATACGGGCGACAAGCTCAAGCAGCTTGAAGGCGTGCAGGGCGGGTCGGTGATCATCCCGATCTTCAACGAGCAGTTCCAGTATGCGACGGTGCGCCCAAGAGTGCCGTACTACCTGGAAGGCTCCAAGGCTTTGCAACTGGCTTTGCAGCAGGCGCTGACCAAGCAAAAGACTCCGCAGCAAGCACTGGACGATGCCGCTGCCACCTGGACAAAACTCGGCAGCCAGTAAATTTAATGTCGCGTCATTTCTTAGGGGCGGCCCTGTGTGGCCGCCCGCTTAATCAAAATAACAACACAACCATTTGTGAGAGCACCGTCCAATGGCAACTCTAGCAACGACTGTTAAACCGATGGGCGCGAACGCGCGCCGGTTCAATCTCCGGCGGCAGGACACGATTGTCGGCTGGCTGCTGATCGCGCCCAGCCTGATCATCATCCTGGGCGTCACGTTACAACCCGTCTTGAGTACGCTGTACCTCAGTTTTTTCGACGCCTCTACCAGCGTCAATCTGCCACGGACGTTCATCGGACTGGATAATTACACAAACCTGCTGCAAGACCCGGTTTTCTGGCAGACCATTGGCCGCACGATGTACTTCATGGTCACGTCGGTGGGCCTGGAACTGATCGTCGGGATCGGCATCGCGCAGTTGATCCACACGCGCCCGCCCGGCTGGAAGTTCCTGCGCATCAGCCTGATCATCCCCTGGGCCGTGCCGACGATTGTCAACGGCGCGATGTGGGGCTGGATCTACAACGGTGATTATGGCGCATTGAACGGGTTGCTCTACCAGCTTGGCGTCATCAACAAATACATTCCCTGGCTGATCGATCCTGCGCGCGCCATGAACCTGGTGATCCTGGCCGACATCTGGCACACCGTGCCCTTCGTCGCGCTGATCATCCAGGCAGCGCTGGCCGGGCTGCCCGCCGAACTGGACGAAGCGGCGGCTGTGGACGGCGCCAGCGCCTGGGATCGCTTCTGGCAAATACGGCTGCCGCTGCTGCGTCCCGCGATCCTGGTGGCCCTGATCATCCGCAGCGTGGAAGCCTTCCGCGTGTTCGACATCGTGTACGTGATCACGCATGGCGGCCCGGCCTTCGGCACCGTGACGATCTCCTACCTGACCTACCAGGAAACCTTCTCTTACGGGCACCTGGGACGGGGAGCCGCGCTGTCGTTCCTGGTCTCTATCTTTACGCTGGGGATAGCCTTCATCTACATCCGTTACGTGTACCGGCCAGGGGAGGGCGCCTGATATGTGCAACCTGCGCAGCGCTAACTGGCGCAAACATTTTATGGGCCGCCTGGTGTTGTTTGCGGCGACGCTGCCCATCCTGGCCTTCATCTATCTGCCTATCGCGTGGCTGGTTGCTTCGAGTACCTCAAGCCGGGTTGAGCTATCTGCCGTTCCGCCGCACTGGATTCCGCAGAATCCGAGCCTTCAAAATTACGTGGACATCCTGTTCCCCGGCGATCAGGCCTCCTCAACGGCCAAGACCTATAAAGTGACCCTTCAAAATTCGCTGATCGTCGCTACCAGCGTCACGGCGATCAGTCTGGTGGCGGGGTCGCTGGCTGCATACGCGCTGGCCCGCATCCAATTTCGGTTCCGGCGCACAATCCTGATCGGCATCCTGGCTACACGGATGATCCCGGAAGTGTCGCTGGTGATCCCGTTGTACGTACTGGCCTCGCAAATCGGCATCCTGAACACGCCAACCGTGCTGATCTTCACGTACCTGAGCTTTGCTTTGCCCTTTGCCATCTGGCTGATGGCGGCATTCTTTGAGACGATCCCTGCCGAACTGGAAGACGCCGCGCGCATTGATGGCTGTTCGCGCATTGGCACGCTGTTCAAGATCATCATGCCGATCTCGGCGCCGGGCCTGGTTTCGACGGGACTGTTCGTCTTCCTGACGGCGTGGGATGAATTCTTCTTCGCGCTGATCTTCACCAGCACGATTGCAGCCAAAACGGTGCCAGTTGCCATCGCGGAGTTTACGGGGCGCTACGTGGTGGACATCACGGGCATGATGACTGGCGGCGTGCTGGCCGCGCTGCCGCCCGTGATCATGGCCCTGGCTTTCCAGCGCTACATCGTGCGCGGCCTGACGGCTGGCGCGGTCAAAGGCTGACCCCATGACGTGCTTAAAAGGAAATATCCCGAAGTCCTCTGACGCAAGTTGGAAATACGCCCGGCTAATCTTGCTATGGGTTGCGCTTTTGCTGTGCGCTCCATCCCCATCTTATGCCCAACAAACCCCAACGCCAAGTCCTACCGTTGATCCTCAAGTATTGGGAATCCCTTTAGCGTTTAGTCAGGATGGTAGTTTGTTGGTTTCGAGCTATAACGATGGCGACAACGCTATGGTTGTTTTACGCGATGTGATCACACGGAAGAATCTTCGAATTTGGCGACATGGGGCGATAGAAAAACCCACTATTGGAACTGGGGAAGTCTATGCAAACGATGTGCATGGGGCGGCTATCACAGTTGACAATCAGACGCTCGCAACAGGTGGAACGGATAATATTGTAAATCTGTGGCGCATCAGCGATGGCACTCGTATTGCAAGTTTCGAAATTCCGTCTCCTGTTGACGATCCTATTCAGCGCGGCATTTATCAGTTGATGTTCAGTCACAACGGTACGCTGTTGTCCGTCAGGGAAGAGTCCAGCACTTCGATCTGGGATGTGCAAACGCGCCAGCTTCTGGTCAAGCTACCTGCGCAGTCCATACTCGGTTTTTCTCCCGATGACAGCCAAGTTGCTTTGATGGACTTATCTCAAGGCGGGACCGGTGCGATTGGGATTTATAAGGTGGCGGATGGCAGTGAGTTGAGATCGCTAACCCTTGCCAATTACGGCGGCTGCCGGGCGGCTATTAGCCCCGATTGGCAAACCATCGCAAGTTGTCAACTGGACGCAAAAACTGTCGATCTTGTCTTGTATCATGCCAGAGACGGCAGTCTGGCAAAGGTGCTGGCTAAGGGGATTCGTGCGGACGAGTTTGATTTCAGCAACGACGGCAAACTGCTGGCAACCGCAGGGCAGGAAGACTGTACAAATACTGACATGGATGGATGTCTTCCGGTATCGGGCCTGTATGTCTGGCGCTTGAAGGACGGCGCGATTCTGTTGAGACCGCCCCGTTATCAAGGGCTTGTTAATGCAATGGCCTTTAAGCCTGACAACAGTATCGTCTTTGTCGCTTTCGACAATTTAGTGGGTGGCAGATACCCAGTTCAGTGGCGCCTGGGGTAGATCAACAACCACCTTTTTTACAGGACTGCGAAATGTGCAATCTCAGTTTATGGGGGGGCTTTCTCTCGCCATATTTCATGGCTTTGATCTGCTTGGGTAGCCGATTCATCAAACCTGCGGAAGACCCGAAAATAAGCAAAATATTTTTGAAGATTACGGCTCAATGCTTAGGGAAACGAAAAGTCTCCTACGCTAGATCAGCGTAGGAGACACTTTTTACAGGATACTGCCGTGCCTTTTCCTCTGTGCCTGGCGAAAAGGTTCAGGGCTTTATTTTACGCCCGCGCGGCGGCGCGTCCAAAGGCGAAGGGGAACTGCCCCTCTTCCCAGGCCACCAGCAGCGGGATTGCGGTAAAGGTCGAGCTGTAGGTACCGCTGAGTAGACCAATCAACAGCACACCGACGAACTGGTGGATCGAAGCGCCGCCCATCAGGAACAGCGCGACCAGCACGAAGGCGACCACCAGTTGCAGCGAGATCGAGCGCTGCAAGGTCTCCATGATGCTGCGGTTGATAATCATCTCGTAGGGTTCGCCGCGATGTCGGGCTGCGTTCTCGCGGATGCGGTCATAGACGACGATGGTGTCCTGTACGGAATAGCCAGCCACCGTGAGCAGGGCGGTCAGGAACAGCGAGTCCGCTTCCCAGCCGAAGAACAATCCCATCAACGACATGACGCCGACCATGACCAGGATGTCGTGGATCATCGCCAGCACGGCGCACACGCCGTAGCGCGAAGCATCCGGCACGCCGCGAAAGGCGAACCAGATCCAACCCAGAACCGCAAAGCTGGCAACTACGACGGCCACGAGCGCGGCCCGGCTGACCTCACCGCCGACGGTGGGCGATACCTGGTTGATGTCTTTCACGACAAACTGGTAGCCGTCTTTCTTAGCCAGGTCGGTCAGGGCGGCTTCGAGGTTATCGGTATGGGCTTTGTCCAGGTAATTCGTGCGGATGGCCCACTGGTTGGTCGAGGGGTCGCCTTCACGCTGGATCAGAACATCGGTGGAACCGAACTCGCGGAAGGTCGCCGTCAGCGTGTTTTCGTCAATGGTGCCCGTCTGTTTGGTGTCGGGCGCGGGCGTGAACTGGAAGTCGAGCAAGCTGCCGCCGATGAAGTCAATACCCAGGCGGATGGGAGAATGCTCCGGGTAATTGGCTATCGAGTAACCCATCGAGATCAGGCCCGCAACGATGATGATGCCGGAGAAGAGGAAGAACCACTTCCGGCGCTGAACAATATTAAACATGAGTCTACCTATTCCTCTCCTTCGGATATTGCGGGCAGGGCAGGCGTTTGCACAATTCTCATGAACAGCGCGCGCCTGCGCGAATTTTCAGGGCTGATCGCCATGATCACGTTCAAGAACGTGCGCGTCACGACGATGGCCGTAAACAGGTTGATGAT
>DATGFK010000220.1:0-12055 GCA_035309185.1 Aggregatilineales bacterium | reverse complement strand
TTGGCTTTCCACGACTTTCAATTTGAGTTCGTCAGCGACGATTTGTGCAGTTTGGGCAGCCCGCGTCAGGGGACTGCTGATAATCTTGTCGAGGTTCAAATCGAAATGCTTGAGTGTTTTGGCCTCAGATTCCATCTTAGCGATGCCTTTTTTGGTGAGCGGACGCAGTTCGTCATCTTGGCCTTCCCATTCGTCGCGCTCGTAGGCTACGCCGTGCCGCAGGAGATACAACTCGACCATTTCTACCTCCAACTTCACTCCGATTTCGACAGTCTTTTAATGCCCAGGCCAACCTGTAAGCCGCGTTCTGTCCCCTCCGAGGAGGGTGACGGTTATCTATCTGGGACGACAGTTACCTGCCGTCTCAAGCAGCCTACCCGAAGCTGATGGCGGGACGAGTAGCCCCTTGCTTCTGCTTGGCCTTGCTCCCGGTGGGGTTTGCCTAGCCGCTGCCGTTACCGGCAACGCTGGTGGGCCTCTTACGCCACCGTTTCACCCTCGCCCCCTTGCGGGGGCAATGCACTTCTCTGTGGCACTCTGCCGTCGCGTTGCCGCGCCTGGCGGTTAGCCAGCACCGTACTCTATGGAGCGCGGACTTTCCTCACCCCGCCTAAGCGGGGCGCAACCGTCCGGCTGACCTGGGCCTCGCCATTGTATCAGATGCGGCGCTGATTTTGAAGTTTAGAACACGTGTGCTATAATTGTTTATGTAGGATATGAGGCACGATGGAAACAGGTGTAACGGTATGAGACCCAATCGAATTAAGGCACTGCAAGCGAAGGGGAAGCGTCTGTCGGCGCGGATCATCCGGCACACGCACAACAGCTACGTAGTGCTGGTGGGAAGCAGTTCGACGGCGACGCTCAATTTTATTGTCAGCGTGGATTTTCACAATAACGGGCAGATCAGCGCCCGCTGCACATGCAAGTGGGCTGAACACGGCGGCATTGCCTGTTCGCACGTCCTGGCAGCGCTCACAAAACTGGCCTCAACCAAGCAGCGCGCCCTGAGCTTCTGGCTGACGCCCGAAGAGGCCAAACGGCAGCGCCAGAGTGTGTTTAGTCTGCGGCTGGGCAAGGATAACGTCTACATCACCAGCCGCCCGGCCCCTGAACCTCGCGTGCGGGCCGCGTAGAAACGAGTCCCTCACCCCCAGCCCCTCTCCCGCACGCGGGCGAGGGGAGATCGGCTAGACAAGCGCGCCTGGGTTTCCCGTCGCCCTTTCCAAGATACAAGGGATGAGGGCCAGGGTGGGTGAGTTTAAATTCCGGCTTCACGGTTCAGCAGGATAGTCACAGGGCCGTCGTTTTCGAGCGAGACGAGCATCTTTGCGCCGAAACGGCCTGTTTCCACCTGCTGGACTCCCGCCTCGCGCAGATAGTCGCAAAAACGCGCGACCAGGCCTTCGGCAAGCTCAGGCGGTGCGGCCTTCACAAAACTCGGACGCCGCTGGCTGGGATCGGCGTACAGGGTGAACTGGGAGACTACCAGTGCCGCGCCGCTCACGTCGAGCAGGGAGCGATTGAATTTGCCCTGCTCGTCGGCAAAAATGCGCATGACGGCGATCTTCCCGGCCAACCATTTCGCTTCCGCCGCGCCGTCGCCATGTCCCACGCCCACAAAGATCAGCAGGCCGTTTTGGATCGCGCCGACGGTCTCGCCCTCGACGCTGACCGAAGCCTGCCGCACCCGTTGAATGACTGTTCGCATCGCTGAGGTCTTTGATGTTCCTGTGACCTGACACCAAAATCGGCCAAAGGGCGTGAGATGAACTTCGCCTTGAGGAACCTCACCCCCCGCACCCTCTCCATAAAATGGCGAGGGGAAAAAGCGGCTCTCCTAGCCCTCTCCATAACATGGAGAGGGTTGGGTGAGGTTCTTTGTTACTGCTACGCAAAAGCATACTGCCTATCGAACGTCTGTGCCAGTGAGCGCCTTGAGGACGCCAATTTGCAATGAGAATTTGGCGCTATTAGGCTGAATTCTAAAGGTTTTGTAAAAAAGCCACTTGAACTCTTTTGCAATTCTCATATACTGTTAATTGCACAAGACTTCACAACCAAACCGTTTTGTGTTAAAATATTAGTGTTTGGTAGGCTCCAATATTGGTACATAGCGGCTAACCCAATTGCCCGCCCTTTTTTGTTGTTTGTTCCGAAAAATGGAACGTTAAGTGAACGACTAACACCGATACGAAATTGGACAATCCCAGGGAGGCTTGATACCAGTGATACAGGAACTTGTAAACCGCGCGGACCGACGGGGCTACGTTACGTTCGAGGATGTCCTGGAAATACTGGAAGAGGACGGCGACGACGTACACACGTTGGAGTCAGTGCTGGACGAGCTGGATGAACTGGGGATAGAGCTGCGCCAGGAAGAAGCCGCCCACGAGGAAGTCGAAGAACCCGAAGAAGAGTTCGAGATCGAACACGAGGAAATCCGGGACCCGGGCATTGGTGACATAAACGCTGTATCCGCAGATGATCCAGTTGGGTTGTACTTCCGGCAGATGGCGCAAGAGCCGCTGCTGACCGCGCAGGAAGAAGTAGACCTCGCCAAACGGATTGAACTCGGCAAGGCATCCTCCGATAAAATCTCCTTCGTCCGCCGCTCCGATAAACAGATGCGCCAGGAATTACAAAAACTGATTGACGACGGCCAGGCCGCCCGCGAACATCTAGGACGGGCCAACACACGGCTGGTGGTCAGCATTGCCAAGCGCTATATGGGCCAGGGCTTGCCCTTCCCCGATCTGATCCAGGAAGGCAACGTGGGTCTGATGCGCGCGGTAGACAAATATGACTATAAGCGTGGCAACCGCTTCAGCACCTATGCCACGTGGTGGATTCGCCAGGCCATCACTCGCGCGCTGGCGCAGAAAACCCGCACGATCCGTATTCCACTGCACATGACGGAACGCATCCGCCAGATGTACCGCACTGCCCAGGTGCTTGAACAGAACCTCGGACGGCGCCCGACTCCTGAAGAGATCGCCGTCGAGATGGAACTACCCGCCGAAAGCATTCGCGGCATGATGGACGCCAGCCAGCACGCCATCGCCCTGGAACGGCCCGTCGGCGACGACGGCGACAGCGAATTTGGCGATTTTATCGAAGACCAGGACTCGCCTAGTCCCGTGGAATCGGCCACGCAGCATCTCTTGCAAGAAACGATTGAAGAAGTTTTGAGCGAACTCACCCCCCGACAGAGCCACATCCTCCGCCTGCGTTTTGGACTCGGCGGCGGCGATCCACATACGCTGGAAGAGATCGCCAACAAGTTCGGCCTCAGCCGTGAGCGCATCCGTCAGCTTGAAAAGGAAGCGCTGCGCCGCCTGCGTCACCCGCGCCTGGCCCACAACCTGCGCGATTACCTTAGCTAAACCCTCGCGCCTCACCGCGCGTGTTCTATCCGCCGCTTCAGGAAAGCCTGGAGCGGCGGTTGTGTTTGTCGGTCACTGAGAGTGCCCGTCCAACTTTTCTGCACTACAACTATGCTAAACTAGGGCCAGTGAGGAGTCCTTATATGGCTGATTATCAGGTAACGATTTCAATTCCAGAAGAGCTATACGAATTCGTGCGTGATCTAGCCAGATCAACCGATCAGCCTGTAGATCGGCTCCTGCAAGAGTACCTAATGCCATTGCCTCTTTTGGCCGCAAGAAATCTATCTGCACACGATTATGCGCACTTTGAGGCAGCGAAAACGGGGCAGTCCATCGAAAAACTCTATCGCCAACGCTTCAAAGAGATCATGTCGCTGCCGCCCTTACCTCAAGATGAAGAGTCTGAACTTGCTGCGCTACGGTTCCTCTCCGAGGATGCACTATGGACCATTGCGAAAGGACAGATGCCAGTCGCCCAACAGGAACGCCGCAGTTTGCTCCTGGAACGAAACCAGGAGGGCAGCATCACGGCTGAAGAGCTGGCGGAACTCGATGAACTGTTAGAGCGCGGAAATCGTTTGATGGTGCGGAAGGCCGAGGCTGCTGAGATACTCCGGGAACGGGGTCACGCTGTCAGGCCAGAGGATCTCGCTGCTCCGCATGAGTAATCGCCCACGCCCACCCCGCGAAATACGAGATCAGGTTGCCAACCGGGCGAGGAGCCGCTGCGAATATTGCCAAAGCCGCCAGGACATAATAGGGCAAACGATGGAGATTGAGCACATCGATCCTAAAGGTAGCAACGCTCTTTCCAATCTGTGCCTCTCATGCGGCGATTGTAATCGTCATAAGGCTCGTGCAACGACTGCACGCGATCCTGAATCCGAGTTCGAGGCAGTATTGTTTAATCCGAGAACGCAACGTTGGTCAGACCATTTTGCCTGGATTGAGGGTGGACGCCGCATAGCCGGATTGACCTCAACTGGCCGCGCAACGGTTGACCGATTGCAGGTGAACCGCGATCACCTTGTAAGAGCGCGGGATCAGTGGATTATGGCTGGATGGCACCCGCCAGCGGATTGAGTGCCAATCGCCAGAGCGTGACGGCCCGGCAGGCGATACGTTTTGCAATTCCTTCTGCCTGCGTCCCTGGTTGTGGCAGACGTTATGTGCGACTATACTACCTAAAACACGTGCTACCGACAGGACAGCACGCTCCACTTGAGTTTTATGGAAGACTGCGATGGTTGACCTTGTCTCGCCGCCACTCGTCGGCAAACGCTACCAACTCTTGAATTCCCTCGGCATAGGAGGCATGGGCGCGGTATATACCGCCCTGGATCGCCTGACGGGGCAGCGCATTGCCCTCAAGCGAGTGACCATCCCTGCCAAACAGCTACAACTCAGCAATGGCGTGGACACGCTGATGCTCAGTGATAGCGACAGCGATAGCGTTTCCGACCTGACGCCCTTCAACGACAGCGCGAATGTCCGCCTGGCCCTGACGCAGGAATTTCGGATGCTGGCTTCGCTGCGGCACCCGAATATCATCAGCGTCCTGGATTATGGCTTTGACGAGCAGGCCAATCCGTATTTCACGATGGAACTGCTGGAAAACGCACAGAATGTTCGGGATTTTGGCCGGGATCAAGATCTCCTGGTGCAAGTGACCCTCCTGGCGCAAATCCTCCAGGCATTGGCCTATCTGCACCGGCGGGGCATTATTCACCGCGACCTGAAAGCCGGAAACGTCCTTGTGACAGACGATCAGGTCAAAGTGCTTGATTTTGGGCTATCTATAAAGCAGGATGAGGTGATAGCCGGTACCGGCACTACGCTGGGAACGCCAGCTTACATGGCCCCGGAGATACTCAAGGGCGCACGTGCCTCAGAATCCTCCGATCTATATGCCGTAGGTGTGCTGGCCTACGAACTGTTTGCCGGACACCGGCCCTTCGAATCCAATGACCTGCCCACGCTTGTCAACGCGATCATCAATACGCCCCCTGACCTGACGGCGCACGGTATTGACCGCCGTCTCCTGCCGGTCTTGACGAAGCTGCTGGCGAAGTCGCCGCACGATCGCTACGCCGACGCCAGCGAGGTCATCGCGGCCTTCAGCCAGGCCCTCGGCCAATCCTTTGTCGTGGAAAACGCTGCGACCCGCGAAAGCTTTTTACAGAGCGCTCGCCTGGTCGGACGCGATGTGGAGATCGCGCAACTGTCACGAATACTATCACAGGCGATGCAGGGTGACGGCAGCACATGGCTTATCGAGGGAGAAAGCGGCATCGGGAAATCGCGCTTGCTCGGCGAGCTGCGGGCCATTGCGCTGGCCCAGGGCGCCGTTGTGCTGCGAGGGCAGGCCATCAGTGAGGGCGGCAGCCTGTATCACCTGTGGCGTCCGATTCTGCGCTGGATGTGCCTCCTCACCGACCTGACTCCCGAAGAGGCCAGCGTTCTCAAATTCGTCGTTCCCGACATAGAAGCACTGATCGAACACGATGTCTGGGATGCCCCGGAACTCGACCCGGATGCGGCCCAGGCGCGCCTGCTGGACGTGATCGAGGCGATTTTCCGCCGCCAGCGCCGTCCCATGCTGGTGGTTCTCGAAGATTTGCAGTGGGCCAGGAGCGAAAGCCTTGCCGTGCTTGTCCGGCTCAGCCGCACGGTGCGTGATCTTCGTATTTTCATCGCGGCCAGCTATCGCAGCGATGAGAGTCCGGAATTGCCCGCCATATTCTCAGAAGTGCAGGTCTTCAAACTCAACCGGCTGAACAGGGCCGATATTGCGGAGTTGAGCGTTGCCATGCTGGGCAAGGCGGGCCACACCGACAGGATCGTTGACCTGCTGGCAAAGGAGACGGAGGGCAATGCCTTTTTCCTGGTCGAAACGGTTCGGGCGCTGGCCGAAGAGGCCGGGCAGCTCAACCTGGTTGGACAAAAGCCGCTCCCGGAACACATCCTGACCGGTAAGGTGCTGGACATCGTCAAGCGCCGATTGGAGCGCGTGCCTGCCGACGCGCGTCCGCTCTTGCAGCTTGCCGCCGTAGCAGGCCGCGAGTTGAACCTGCTGCTGCTGCGCAAACTTGACCCCCAGGGTGATATGGATGGCTGGCTGGCGACCTGTACGAACATGGCGGTTCTGGAGGTTCACGAAGGCAACTGGCATTTTGCCCACGACAAGCTGCGCGAAGGATTGCTATCTAGCCTGCCAGACGCACAGCTTCAAGGCTTGCATTTGAAGGTTGCCGAGACGATTGAAGCTGTCTACCCGGACGCGCCGGAACAAGTTGCCGCGCTGGCTTATCACTGGCGGATGGCCGGGAATGTCGAAAAGGAACAGCACTACAGCGTGCTTGCCGGTGAACAGACCTTGCTCAACGGCGCCTATCGCGAGGCGATCACCTTCCTGGGCCGTGCGCTGACGCTGGCCCCACAGGATACCGGGCAATTAGAGCGGGCGAAGCTCACCCGCCAGTTGGCCGATGCACATTACGGTTTGGGAAACCTGACCGAGAGCCGGGATTATCTATATCAGACGTTGGAACTGCTGGATTATCCGCTTTCCCGGACTCGATCTGGCCGCATCAGGGCCGTGCCAGGCGAGATGATCAAGCACCTTTGGCATCAGCTTCCCATTTATGATTCGATCCGCTTTGGCCCGGTACTGCCTACACGGCCCGTATTAGCCGAGGCAGCCAGGGCCTGCGAACGGCTCGGCCAGGTGCATTACCTGGATCACGACAAGCTGGGGGGATTGCTCACGATCCTGCGTCTGCTCAACCTGGGCGAACAGATTGGGCCATCCCCGCAGCTTGCGCGCAGCTATTCCAGTGGCGCGCTGGCCTCTGGAATCCTGGGCCTGCACAGCCTCGCCGTGCGATACAGCCGTCTTGCCAGTACCATCGCCAACCGCCTGGGTCAACCCCTGGACGTGGCCTATGTGTCGGAAGTCACTGGTATTTACAATGCTGGAATCGGACAGTGGGCGATAGCCGAGCAAAATTGCAGGCAGGCGACTGAAATCTTCGGGAAGGCTGGCAACTGGCGCTGGAAGGAAGAAAGTCTGCTGGTGCTGGCAATTGTGGCCCATCGCCAGGGCGATTTTCGTCGCAGCGATGAACTCTACAAAGAGGTCTACCTGTCGGCGTATCGCCGCAGTGGGATCGAAAGCCAGAGTTGGGGCCTTACCGGGCGGCTGTGGAGTCAACTGCCGCTTGACGCAGTGGACGATTCGCTGGCGCTGCTCGAAGGCCTACCAACCGATAGCTTGAGTCATGCCGACAAAATGTGCGTCTATGTGGCGCTGGCGCAGGTTTCCCTGTCGCGCCAGGATCGGTCACGCGCGCGTGACCTTGCCGTACAGGCGGCTGACCTTGCCATGCAAGCCCCGCCCACGGCACAGTATTCCTTCCCTGGTTATTCCGGGTTAGCCGAAGTCTGCCTTGCGCTGTGGGAAAACAGCGCTGACCAGCAGCGCCCTGAGCGTGAAGAGCTGCGCAAGCTGGCCCAGCAGGCCTGCCATCGAATCCAGGGCTTTGCAGGGGCGTTCCCGGCAGCCCGGCCCGATTCTCTATTGTTGCAGGGACTTTATGAGTGGCTCGATGGAAAACAGTCCAGGGCGCACCGGTCATGGCAAAAATGCGCTGCACTGGCCGAGAAACTGTCTATGCCCTATCACAAGGCCCAGGCACACTTCCAGATAGCGCGACACCTGGAGGCTGGCGATCCGCTCAGAAAACAACACCTGGCGCAGGCGCAGGAGATCTTCACGAGGCTCGGCGCGGCCCGCGACGTGAAGCGGGTGCAGGACATGATGGATGGCGCATAGGGAAAAGATTGCCAACGACACCCCAACCCTATATCCCTCTAGCTGACAGATGCGCGGTCAGCAGTAGCGTTTTCGGCACCTCAAGCGTGACGTTGACCTGCATTTCGAGCAGCATCTCGTCGTCTATGAAATGATAAGCAAGCCTGTAGTAAAAAGGAGTCTCAAGGAGCCGGACAACTACCGTAAAGCAGTCTTCACCTGTCCACCCACCACTGGCGGCAACGAGCGTGGGGTCGCCAGATAACCAAGGCCCATTGAAGCCATTAAACAGGTTCGTCCGGCCCTGTCGCCACTCGCCGTAAGAACAGTGGAGAGTCTCCTGTCCACCTGGCGTGTTGAATGTTATCACGTACTCAGGTTGGTTAAAGTCCAGGGCGATGGATTCGATACTTAGATCGTTGACATCAACCTCATAAGTTCGACTCGTAAAATGTGGCGGCAGCGATAATGCTTGCGGGAAATGCACTGGGGCGAGGGCCAAACTGGACAGTTTTTGTGCCCTGGCCTGCTGGGCGACGGCATCTTCGGCAGGTTGTTCGACTTCGAGGGCCGGAAGCAGCGCCGTCCAAACCAGGTCCAATAGTTGCTGCACGTCAAATACTTCAATGCCTCCGGTAAAAGCAAAAACGGCATCCTGCCGGGGCATGACGATGCAGCCCTGTCCAAACACACCGCTCGCCTGATAGGCGTCGTGCCGACAGCACCAAAACTGGTAACCATAGCCCTGCGTCCAATCGCTTTGCGCACTGCGATTACTACCCGAAACTTGGGCCGAAGTAGCGGCCTCGACCCAGGCCTCAGTCAATATCTGGCGATCCTCCCATCGTCCCTTTTGCAGATACAATTGGCCGAATCGCGCCAGGTCTTCGGTTGTCATGCTCAATCCGTAGCCTCCGACAGCGATCCCTTGCGGTGATTGTTGCCAGGTAGCCTTGCGGATGCCGAGTGGCTCGAACAGGCGCGGTTGCAGATAATCTATGAGCTTCATCCCTGTCGTCTTCTGGACAATCGCTGACAGGATATAGGTCGCCCCCGTGTTGTAGAGAAAGTGCGTTCCGGGCGGATGGGCAACGGGGACATCCAAAAACGCCTTGATCCAGTGACCATCCGATCGCGCAATCAGATACGGCCAGGTATCAACGCCGTGCCCCGTGGTCATGGTCAGCAGGTGTCGCACAGTCATGCTGGCAAGAAAATCACTGACCTTCGCTGGGCTTTCATCGGGGAAAAATGAAAGCACCGGATCGTCAATAGACAACCTACCTTCGGTTATAGCCATACCGACTGCCGTTGACGTCAAGCTCTTGCTCACCGAAAACATCAGATGCGGATAGTCAGGACGATAGGGCGACCACCAGGCTTCGGCGACGACATGCCCGTGGCGTAGCAACATGAAGCTATGCAATTCGTGCATCTGACTTTCCAACGCTTCGACAAATTGCAGGATAGCCGACGAAGCGATGCCTTCGCGTTCGGGCTGGGATCGCGGTAACGCATGTTCAACAGTCATGGGCACATTTCCAACTCTCGTTGCGCCGCTTTTGCGAGGCGCAGTCATCAGAACCTGGCTTTTACAGTACAACCGCTACGACCGCATGGAACAGGGTGATGGCGCCTGCAAATGGTGAGACATCTATTATTAACTTGTTGTACCAAGTGTTCAAGGGGCAAACGCATTTTCTATCGTTATTTAAGGGTTTTATGCCCTATTAACGGTTCAATACGGATCAGACTCGCGGCTGAACTTCCTTGCCGCTTGCTAAACCCGCTATACTCTCAGCATTAGATTTGGCTGAGGGTGGTGTGATGTCGTTTCTGGCTCCGGCGGCATTGGCGCTGGCCGCGCTGTCCATTCCGATTATTTTACTGTATATGCTCCGGCTGCGGCGCCGCGACGTTCCGGTTTCCAGCACCTTTCTATGGCAGCAGCTTCTACGGGACCGCGAGGCGAACGCGCCCTGGCAGCGTCTGCGGCGCAATCTCTTGCTGCTGCTGCAACTGCTGGTGCTGGCCGTCCTGGTGATCGCCCTGGCGCGACCCTTCGCGGAAGTCCCGACGGTGGCCTCCGGGCGCATCGCCCTGCTGCTGGACGCCTCGGCCAGCATGAACGCGACGGATGCGCAGCCCAGCCGCTTCGAGGCAGCCCGCCAGCAGGCGCTATCCGTGGTGGATTCAATGAGTGCGGGCGACTCGATGGCCGTGATCCGCGTGGCGGATCAGCCAGAGGTCTTGCAAAATTACACGGACGATCACAACCTGCTGCATACGGCGATCAACGCGGCGCAGCCGAGCCAGGCCAGCGCCGATTGGGATGCCGCGCTGACCCTTGCCGCAGCGGGCGGTTCCGGCGCGCAGAAGTTCACGATCCTGGTCATCGGGGATGGCGGTCTGCCTTCCACCTTGAGCGCTGCCGCCTATGGGGACGTGAAATTTATCCAGGTGGGTGTATCGGATGCCAACCTGGCGATTACGGCGCTGGCTACGGCCAACGACCCGACCAGCGGCCCCCAGCTTTATTCGCGTATCAACAATTATGGCAGCAAAGACGCCGACGTGGTGTTCAGCGTGAACCTGGACGGCAAATTGTTCAACGCACAGAACTATACCGTCCCGACCAAAGGTTCCGTCAACGTCATCGTGCCGAATCTGCCCACAAACTTTAAGCAGGTGGAAGCCACGCTGACCCATCCGGCTTCGTCCAGTGTGCCGGATAACCTGCCCCTGGATGACACCGCTTACAGCGTCTACAACCCGACCAGCGCGGGCAGAGCCTTGATCATCACGGCGCAAAATCGCTTTTTGACGCAGGGCTTCGCCAGTTTACCGGATTGGCAATCCTTCACCGGGCAGGTCAATAAAAGCCTACCCAGCCAACCCTTCGACCTGTATGTGTTCGACGGCACGCTTCCACACACACTGCCTGACGCCAACCTGCTGATCGTCAATCCGCCCTCGGATGCGCCGGGGCCAAACCCGCTGTTCAAGCTTGGCCTGGCGCAAGGCGTGCCAACCGGGATCAGCGTCAAAGCAGATGATCTACGCACGCGCTTTTTGAAGTTCAGTGACGTGAACATTCGCGCCTTCAAGAGCATCACCGACACGCCCTGGGCCGATGTCCTGGTCAATTCGGCCAACGGGCCGTTGATCCTGGCCGGGGAGACGAACGGACACCGCGTCGCCATCATCAGTTTTGACCTGCACGATTCCGACCTGCCGCTGAAGATCGCCTGGCCGATTCTGCTGGCGAACCTCACGGCCTGGTATAAAGCGCCGCAGGTTGTCCACGTCAGCGGCGACCTGCGGCCCGGCCAGACGGTCACGCTCCAGCCCGGCGCCCAGGCGACCACCCTGCGCGTCCGTCGCCCGGATGGCGCGACCAGTACCCTGGAGGTCAATCAGCCCTTGCTGGTCTACGCCGATACTCCCGAATCCGGTATCTACAGCGTAGAATCCTACCAGGGCAGCACGCTGACGCAGACCGATCAGTTTGCTGTCAACCTCTTCGACGCCAACGAAAGCGACATTGCCCCGCGCACGCCTGCCATCGTCACAACCGCTGCCAACGCTGCGCCCCGGCCTGAAGTCGGCCAGAGGGAGTTCTGGCCCGCCCTGGCCCTGGCTGCGCTGCTGTTGCTGATGCTCGAATGGCTGGCATACCACCGTGGTTTGCGCGTGCCGAGCCTGGGGACGCTTGCCAGGAGCCGTTTTGCGCGCAGGACATAGTGCCTTTCTCATCAACTCTCATCATAATTTAATCCACATTTAAGATTCCAAAGGCCAAATTCCATAAAACATTCACACCCATTTGTTACGTTTGTAACAGAGTCGAACA
>DATGFK010000219.1:0-4862 GCA_035309185.1 Aggregatilineales bacterium | reverse complement strand
GTGTAGCGCTGAGGGTCTGCCGCATCAACAAAGATTTGCTGAATTCCGCTAGAAAAATGGTAGCACCGATTCCCGAAGTAGGTTTGAGGTGCGGCGACTGAATAGGAATAGTAGTAATGATCGTAGTCATACTGCATCAGGAATCCATGTTCGGAATTGCCATCATCCTGCGCATGATATGGATCATAGCCCTGATGCAAAATGCCGTCGCAAATTCTATTCGCAAAGGAGAGCGCCCCTTCGGGCGATGCCTTGAACCGCAACCACTCGAAGGTGTCCATAGGCAGCGGATTTTCGTACCCATTCATGGAACGATACTCGATGTCAATAGCGTCCTCCGGAAGTGGCCCGGTCATATATTGCTCTGTCTGTTCGAGCGTCCAGGGATAGGGAAAGATCGATAGATGGGTCAGGGGCAGAATTTCAAAACCAACAATCCAAACACAGGTTAGTATTGGGCCAATAGCTAAAAGTACAATCTGCACTTTCGTGAGACCACTTCCGGTTTTGGACATCACATGTTAACCCCTGCCTGTGATCACCCCGTTGATTGCAACAGCCCGATCTGGATGACGGGCATATCGTGTGTGGATGCGTCTATGTTGACCACATCCGCATACTGGACGGTGATCTGGCGCAGCCAAAGGTAATCCATGCGCGCGGTGCCGCCATTGACCAGCTTGAGCGTAACGACCTTCTCCTGCGGACGCCCGGCGAACGGATCAATAAAAGTCTGCTTCATGTAGTTGTAAATGTCGGATTCGGGGACGTTGTTGAATGTCCCGCCGACGATGGTTCGCGTGTTGGGATCGTTCTGGCTGATGTAGCCGAATATCTGTTGAAGCTGCTGCACCTGATCTTGCTCCTGGGCCTGGAGGGTTTGGCCTGTGTCCTTGAGCAGCAGGCCCAGTTGCGTGTTGTAGATGTTCAACTCCGCGCCGTCCTGCGCCCTTAGACGCGCATATTGGACGCCGGTTTGGCGGCCCAGGCTGGGCAGCAGCACCCCTTCCGTGTGTTCAAAGGGCAGCCGGGAAAGAATCGCCAGGCCCTGGAGGTTCTCATTGGTCGGGTAATATTCAACCAGCATGTTCAACTGGCGGGCCAGCCAGGCGGGTTGATCCACGCCAAAGCTCGTCATGCGGCCTGTCTCGGTTTCCTGCAAGAGCAAGATGTGGATGTCGAAGTTGTTGTCGCGTAGCTCCTTGACAATATCTTGCAGGCCGTAATCGAAATACAGGCTGAAGCCGCTGTGCAAATTAAGGGTAGCGATCCGCAGCGAAGAGGGGTCTTGCGGCGGCCTGGCGACCACCGGCTGGGCAATCGTCGCTGCGAACACGCCCGCCATCACCACGGCGACGAGCGCGACAAGCGTTTCCGTCACCTGCCCGCCCCGCCAGGGCAGGCGCTTATGGGCCAGGATCGCTGGGAGGCCGATCAGCAGAATAGCAAACAGCACGACGGCCAATCCCATACCCCGGAAGGAACGCAGCACGGAGCCAAATGGCTCGACCACGTTACGCACGAAAGCATATTCGTAGGTGAAGAAATCGGCCCCGGTGAGCGCCAGGAATAGCAAGGTGCCGAAGATCAGGCTTGGCCCCGTGAAGTTGCGCGATTCAGCGGCGGGTTGCACTACCCACCACCAGGACAGGCTGACCAGCAGTTGCGCCAGGATCAGTGTCCCGGCGGCTAACGCGCCATTGAAACGGAAGCCTACCACGATCAGCAGGCCAATGAACAGCACCCACACCCAGCCCCGGAACTGCCCATCAAACATCCCCAGGAATCGCCGCGTGGCTTCTCTAACCGGCGGGAGCAGGGGCAGCAGGGTCGCCACGAGCAGCCAGGGCGCCACGGCCAGGTAATCTATGCCCGCGTGACGCGCCACGGTATTGGGCAGACCCAGGACGGCAAATTCGGCGTAGAGCAGGCCCGCCAGGGCGAATGCGCCCCAACCGCCGATCTCCCCGCGCTGCACTTCGGTGCCTTCGGGCGGAGGCCGAAGGCGATCCAGCACCGCCCCGACCGTTGCCGTCGCAAAGAGTCCCAGCGATAGAACAGTTTGCCCGACAAGAAAGTCCGTCGTAACCGTCATGTCCATCGTACTGCCGGAGATCCGGTTGAGCTGATCCCAGCCAAAGCCGATGATCAGGCACAGGGGAAAGAAATTCGGGCGGCGGATGGCGATGGTCGCCAGGTACAACAGGCCCCCGCTGACGGTCACGATTCCGGCGATGACGCCAACGGTTGAGGACCCATAGGTCGTCAGGAACACGCGGCCCGCTGCTACCACGATGGCGATCAGGGCGGGGCCGAACCAGAGACGCGCGAAGATAAATGAGAGCAGGGGCACAAAAAGGCCGATGGCGGCGACGATCAGTTCAGTTTGTGCGTCGGGAGGCAGCACCACGCCCGGCGCTGTAATCGCGGTGATGTCCGATGTAACGTTCACAATGCTGGCGCTGGAAACATGCGCATACAGCGCTGCGTAGACGAATCGAAAGGCCGAAATAAAGAATATGCCGACCAGCGCGGCTTCGATCAAGAAGAAGGCCGTGACAACGGTATCGCGTCGGTTACGAGACATGAAGACTCCGTAGGCGGATTTTCTACCGCGTTAGGGCGGCGAATGGCGATGATTTTATCGCACTTTCTGGGGTTCTCGCTCGCCTTTGCCGATCTGCTGCTATTTGCGTGCGTTGAAGGCATTTTATACGGGGAGCATTGACCTCACTCCCTTTCCATCCGCCTGATCTATCCATAAGCTGCTGATGAGAGCGGTGTAGCAGCGCAGTAAGATCGCGTCGTGCCTCCTCATCTGAAAGCTATCCTTCAACCGGAACCATTTCAATATCAGGTTGCTGAGCAAATCCAATGTCTCAAAGCGCTTCTTGACTTGTGCAATTTCACTAGAACGCTTGTTCTTTATCTTTGTTAAAACCTACGTAGACTTCCGATGCTCACACAACGCAAGTTACGTATGGCCGACTAATGGGGAGAGTAAACGTGCAAATTCGTAGCAAAACTGCGGCGGAAAAACCTGGATATAGCACCCGCTGGATCGGGTTGGCATTTCTCAGCGTGTGTGTGGTTGTTATCGCGATTGACAATACGGTTCTCAACGTGGCACTTCCGTCGCTTTCGCGAGCATTGAGCGCCAGCGCCACAGATTTACAGTGGATCGTGGATGCTTATGTGCTGGTCTTTGCGGCACTCCTGCTCACGGCGGGCACGCTTAGTGATCGCTTTGGACGCAAGCGGCTGCTGCTCATCGGCCTCGCCCTATTTGCCATCGGGTCGTTTGCCGCAGCACTGGCGACCACCACTCTCGCGCTGATGGCGGCCCGCGCGTTCACGGGCATCGCGGCGGCGATGATGTTGCCCTCCACGCTATCGCTGATCACCACTACATTTGAAGACGAGGAACGACTCCAGGCCTTCTCCATCTGGGCATCTATCTTCAGTCTTGGTTTTGCCGTCGGGCCTATCGTGGGCGGCTTTCTGCTGGAACACGGCTCGTGGCAACTCGTGTTTCTCGTCAATCTTCCTGTGATTGCGCTGGGGCTGGCGGGGATTTCGCGTTTTCTGGCTGAATCGCGCGATGAGCACCCTTCCAAATTTGATTTCCTCGGCATCGTCCTGTCCTTTGTCGGCCTGTTCTCGCTGATCTACGGCATTATCGAAGCAGGCTCATTTGGTTGGACTGCGCCGAACGTGCTGGTTTCCCTTGCCCTGGCAATTGTCGTCCTGAGTGTCTTCGCCTGGTGGGAGAACCGCAATCCGAACGCGATGCTCCCGCTGTCCGTTTTCAAGAATCGCTCGTTTACGGCGGCCAGCCTGGCGATTACGCTGACGGTATTTGCCATCGGCGGATCGTTGTTCTTCGTCAGCCAATACTATCAGACGGTTCGCGGCTACGATACCCTGACGGCAGGCTTCGCAGCGCTGCCGCAGGCGATCTCCTTCTTCATCATGTCACAGCTCGCGGTGCGCATTCAGAAGCGTTTCAGCGCCCGGCAGGCGATTTCGTTTGGTATCGGTCTGGCATCGGTGGGCATGTTCATCATGGCCCTGACTTTTCACGTGGATACGCCCTACCTGGTGACTTTGATCGGCCAGTTGCTGCTCAGTATTGGCATGGGCACCGCAGTGAGTCCTGCGACCAACGTCATTATGAGTTCAGTTCCGCCAGAACGAGCAGGCGTCGGTTCCGCGGTCAATGACACCACTCGCGAACTCGGCGGCGCGCTGGGAATTGCCATCCTGGGAACCATCATGTTTGCGACCTATCGGGAGAGCATACGATCTATTGGCACCCTTTTCCCCCAGTTGAGTTCCGAGGTGCTCCAACAAATAGCGAGCAGCATCCAGGGCGCTCACCTTGTCGCCGCCACTTTGCCAGGTGACGTAGGACAGACCATCGTGGCTACGGCCAACGCAGCCTTTGTCAGCGGGATTACCCAGGCAATGGTTATCGGTGGCGTGATCAGCGGGCTGGGGGCGCTGCTCGTCTTTTTCGCCCTGCCCAGCGTGATGGCGACGCGAGAAGTGTCCCGTGTTGAAAATGAGGCTCAGGCCGTCGGCGTCGCCGGCGGTTAGAATCGGGTAGAAGTTAGCGATGCCAGCCGGTCAATCCGGGTGGCTGGTTAATCGCTGTAGGCGGATTCTGCTGGAATGTGTACGTGTCAGATAACTATCTTCATCCGGTGACGGTTTTGTGCGCTGCTTGCTGATATTGCTTCGCTGTAGCATAAAAATCGAAGGCATCAAATTCGTTATTGAATGCGCGTTTGGGAATAACGTAGAAGCTCATACCTTTGAAGAAATAGATTTGGTGCTCATCCTGTTCGACGCGATCTAGC
>DATGFK010000218.1:0-4305 GCA_035309185.1 Aggregatilineales bacterium | reverse complement strand
TATTGTAACAGTGTACCGAAAGGCGGAGGTGTGCGATACGGTGTACATTCCAGTGTTTTGAGACGAAAATGTTATGCGCTTTGAGCTTTTGCCAGAGTGCCGTCGCCGCTTCCTCTGTTTCAGTTACGCGGAAGGTGACGATGTGACTGTGCTGCTCCGGCTGCTTCGGTGTAACAATGGCATAGCCTCGTTCGCGCAACGCCTCAATCGCATAGTCGGCCAGGGCAGTCGTGTGGCGATCAATGTGAGCGATACCAAGTTCGCTAAGGAATCGGATACTTTCCAGCAGCCCAGGGATTCCGCTGAAGTTGAGCGTCCCCATTGTAAAGCGTTCGGCGCCGGGCAGCGGCGTCACGTCGTATTCCAGCCAGTGCTTATAATCCTGCACGGCATTCGGCCCGACCAAGGTGGGTTTCATCTGCTCGGCAAGATCGTCTCGGACGTACAGGAATCCCTGGCCCGGCGGCCCCATCAGCGATTTCTGTCCGCCCGCGCATAGAATGCCGATGTGAGCGGCCTGCACGTCAATTGGAATGTGGCCCGCGCCCTGCATCGCGTCTACCGCGAACACGATATTATGCTGGGAACAATAGTCACCGACCGCCTGCAAATCCGTCCGATGCCCGCTGAAAAACTGCACCAGACTCCCTGCCACCAGACGGGTGCGCTCGTCGGCAGCCTGGGCCAGCGCTTCAAGGGTCAGGCCGGGCGCATCGCGCAGGAAGCGAACTTCCACACCGTAACGCTCCTTCAGGTTCAACCACGGGTAGACGTTACTAGAAAATTCGCCGTCTGCCAGGATGACGGTGTCGCCCTGGCGCCAGGGAAAAGCCTGAGCTACCAGGTTTAACCCCAGCGACGTGCTCACTACTGGCACAATCTCACTGGCAGACCTCGCCTTGATCAGACTGCGAACGGTTTCCTTGAAGACCTCCAGGAGCGGATCAAGATATCCATCGTAGGCATTGCCCGCGTTGTTCAGAAGAATACTATTGGCCCGCTGAATCTCGTCGAACACGCGGCGTGGCAGGGGAGAAACCGCAGCATGGTTGAGATAGACTGTATCTTTTGTAATCGGGAACTGCGTGTCACGCAGGTTTTGTACATTGTATCCCGTGGTTATTGGCGTTGAAACGGCCACGATCAGTATCCCTTTATCCTTTTTTGTGCGACATCAATGAGCATCGTTCCGGACGATTAGCCTTGATTTTTGCCAATTATACAGCAAGTAACGGGCAACCGCGCGCCGCATTATAATTCATGAGGCGCGCATTATGGGTGGCAAATCTGTACTTCGGTGTACAATAGAAGCGCAACAGTCTAAAGCAGGGCCTGACGGATCGAGTAGAAAACTCAAGGTTGAGCGACGCATGGCTGAAAAACTGATCTGGATGGAATTGTGGGCCGGAGACGAGAACACCACAAACATGACGCTGTTTGTGCGCGGACACAGCGACGGCAACGTCGTTGTCGCCATGACTTCCAACGATAATCGAACGATGTTCACACAAAACGAAAAATTCCCAAGTTACGACGAAGCAGTAGCCTGGCTGCAAGAACACCATTTTCACCAGACCGCTCCACGCCACGAATTTAAATAGATCGCTTACACTGTTTGTTCTCCCAATAGTTGAGTAGGCAAATATCAATGTCGAAACAGGCCGGAACCCAAGAAAAGAAAATTCGTGTCCTGGTCGCCAAGCCCGGCCTGGATGGGCATGACCGGGGCGCAAAGATCATCGCCCGTGCCTTGCGCGATGCTGGCATGGAAGTCATTTATACGGGGCTGCGGCAGACACCGGAAATGATTGTCGAGGCCGCGCTGCAAGAAGACGTAGACGTGATCGGCCTGAGCATTCTCAGCGGCGCGCACATGGCACTCACGCCGCGCGTGATCGAGCTGATGAAGGCCAACGGCCTGAACGACGTGAAATTGATCCTGGGCGGCATTATCCCCGACGAGGACATTCCGTCGCTGGAAAAAATGGGTGTCAGTGGAATTTTCGGCCCTGGCGCCAGCATGGAAAATATTGTTGAACATGTACGAAAGGTAGCAGGTGAGCATCAGCAGTAGCCGGGAAACCTCTGTAGACACCCAGGGCAATACCCCCTTGCCATCCGTGCCGCCCACGCCACCCATTGTCGAAGCAATTCGCGCCAGTCGCCGTGACCTGGCGCGTTTGTTGAGCCGCATCGTCGAGAATCAGGCTGGCCGCGAACTGGCCGCCCTGTACCCGTTCACCGGTCACGCCCATATCGTCGGCGTGACGGGTTCACCCGGTACTGGCAAGAGCAGCCTGGTGAATGCCCTGGCCCGTCACTATCGCGCGCAGGGACAAACCGTCGGGATCGTCGCAGTAGATCCCACCAGTCCGTTTAGCGGCGGGGCAATTCTCGGCGACAGGATTCGGATGCGTGACCTGGCAGGCGATTCGGGCGTATTTATCCGCAGCCTGGCGACGCGCGGCGCTCTGGGCGGCCTTGCCGCCGCCACCAGTGACGTGGTGCGAGCGATGGACGCCGCCGGTTTCGAGATCATCTTCATCGAGACCGTTGGGGCGGGGCAAAGCGAGGTAGACATTGCCCATACCGCCCACACGACGCTGGTGGTCGAAGCGCCCGGTCTCGGCGATGACGTCCAGGCCATCAAAGCGGGAATCCTGGAAATCGCCGACATCCTGGTTGTAAACAAGGCTGACAACCCCGCCGTCGAAAACACCGTACGCGGTTTGCGGGCCATGCTTGATCTCGGACATCGAGTTGAGCGTATTGCCCATCACGGACGCCTGATGAGCGTACAGGCAAGTGAAGAGGTACAACCCGAAAATCTTGCCTGGCAGACGCCTATTGTGCAAACAATCGCCACCAGCAGCACTCCCGACGCCGAGAACGACGGGATCGGCGACCTGACCAAGCAAATTGAAGTGCATCGTATCTATCTGCACGAGAGCGGCACCTTTGCACGAAGACAGCGCGCCAGCCTGGATGGGGAAATTGCCGACCGGCTGCGTGATGCGTTGCTCGCGCGACTGCTGGCACAAATTTCCGCGGATGAAGTCGAATCCCTGATCGCGAGGGTCGCAGACCGTGACCTGGACCCCGCCAGCGCGGTTTCTGCCCTGCTGGAAAAGGTGGATGGATCGTTTCAGCCATAGGCAGGTCATGTCGAGTGCCCGATTGCACTTCCGGTGCAAAATATCCTCTCCTTGTGGATTAAAAAGGTTTGGCAAAGCGTCGAAAGTGGGCCACAATTGCAAGTCCGTTAATTGAGGTTCCTGGTCTTAGAAAGAGAAGAAGATCATCCAGTGGCTACGCACAAGGTGCCAGGCACAAAATATATTCCTCCAGAAGAACCACCTGACTCATCCCGATCCGTGCCGGGCCAATATGGCGGAATCCGCTTGCTTGCTGGGTCAGCATCTGGCGAGTTGGGCGCTGAGATTGCTCAGCACATCCACACCAAACTGAGTCCGAGCGAGATCACGCGGTTTTCAAACGAAAACATCCTGGTCAAGCTCAAGAAATCGGTACGCGGCCAGGATGTATACCTTGTTCAGAGTATGGCTTCACCCGTTAGCGATAACATCATGGAACTGCTGATCACGCTGGATACGCTCAAGCGTGATTCGGCGGGACGTATTACGGCTGTAATCCCGTACCTGGCCTATGGCCGCAGTGACAAAAAAGATCAGCCGCGAATCCCGATCACCTCTCGGATGTTGGCTGACATGATCCAGATGGCGGGCGCGGATCGCTACATTACGATTGACCTTCATGCAGGTCAGATTCAAGGCTTTTTCTCGATCCCTGGCGATGTCCTGACTGCATTCCACCTGGTTAGCGATTACATTTTCGACAAACGGCTGGAAAATGCTGCTGTCGTCAGTACCGACCTGGGTTTTGCCAAGAATGCGCGAAACTACGCCGCCAAACTGAATATGAAACTGGCTTTTATCGAGAAACGGCGCATGGGCAACAAAGGCCAGAGCGAAGTTTTGAGCCTGATCGGCGATATACGCGGCATGGATGCGGTAATCATTGACGACGAGTGCGACACGGGTGGCAGCCTGAAAAATGCCGTCGAAACGGTGCGCGAGAGCGGCGCCAAGGACGTCTACCTGGCCTTTACACACGCCGTATTGAGCGGGCCTGCCTTGGAACGCCTGAAGAAATTGGACGTCAAAGAGATTATTACCACCAACACCTTGCCAATTTCCAAAGAAAAATACGAACAGCTTCCCAACATGACGATCCTGAGCATTGCGCCGCTGCTTGGCGAAGTCATCCTCCGCGCTCACGATGGAC
>DATGFK010000217.1:0-3106 GCA_035309185.1 Aggregatilineales bacterium | reverse complement strand
TATCAGTCGGGCCGACGTGAAGGCGATTCGCAAGGACGTGCTGGCGAAATGCTACGGCGGCGATATTTCGCGAAAGAAGAAACTCCTGGAAAAGCAGAAAAAGGGCAAGAAACGCCTGAAGATGATCGGCAACGTCGAGGTGCCGCAGGAAGCCTTCATGGCGGTGCTGCGGCTTGACGAGGAGGAGTGAGGGCGATGGCCGTACAAGACCGTCTATACACTGCGCAAGATCTGTCTGATATGCCAGACGACGGCAAGATTTATGAATTACACAATGGAGTATTGGTCGAAGTTGCGGGATCAGCAAGAAAACAAACTAGATTAGCGGCGTGGCTTGCATTTCTCATAACCAACTTTATCATGGAAAATCATCCAGGGGGCGAAGTCAGCGGGGCGGATGGCACGTATGTCCTGTCACGCTATAACACGCGCATCCCCGATGTCGCCTACATTTCGGCGGGGAGATTAAAGGATCAAAAGGAAGACGCCTTCTACCAGGGGGCGCCTGACCTGGCTATTGAAGTTGTCTCGCCCTCAAACACGCCTACCGAAATGCAGGAACGGGCCGGTCTCTATCTTGACACGGGTTCGCGACTGGTTTGGATTGTTGATGCGAAGTCGAAAACAGTGGACGTATACCG
Organism: Aggregatilineales bacterium; assembly: GCA_035309185.1. Lineage (GTDB taxonomy): Bacteria > Chloroflexota > Anaerolineae > Aggregatilineales > UBA2796 > DATGFK01. The sequence continues at coordinate 2,465 of DATGFK010000217.1, read as the reverse complement.
TGAAGACGGTAAACGGATCTCGATCCGCGGCGATGGCGTACTTGAGGGCTACGACGTGCTACCTGCCTTACACTTGCCGCTGAGTACCGTGTTCAACCCTTTCCAGGAGTCTGCACAGTAGCTAGAAAGCGTTCAAGCGGTGCTGCGGCTAGACGAGGAGTGACGGAATCTCAGGCTTTCTCGGATTCGTCGGCAAGCTCGTCAGGGGCGCCTGTCGCTTCTTCGATGCTGTGGACAGCGACTTTCAGTCCGGAGGCTGAAGCATGGCGGAGGGCAGAGTCCAGGCGTTTGCGCAGGTCATCAGTCGCCAGCTTTTGGAAGTCCTGGGGCGCGTCCTGATCGCCCTCCATATAGGCCAGGACGGCGACATGCGTGCCGGTTGTATCCGGCCCTGGCTGCACTTTGAAGCGTTTGACCGACAGGGTCAGGTTATTGGGTGGGGTGGCAGGCTGACGGGCCAGTTCATCCAGGATACGCTGGGATTCTGCGCTGGCGGCATCGGCAGAAGCAGGCTTTCCCTGCTGTTCGACATGCATCAGGACATTCAGATAGATTCCCTTATGCATCTGAAATCCGCTCCCTTCCTGATTAATAATTATCGAGGGCTGTCCAGCCATTGCCGGTTTGGACGTCAATCCGCATGATAGGGTGAATTTCCCACAGCGTTCCGCGCGTATCGTTTAACTGTTCGGGATGATCCTGATCGAACATCAACCAGCCACTGATGCGCACTTTCGTTCCGTTTTGGGCCAGGCCAAGCAGACGGCTCACCGTCCAGCCAGGGTGATTGGCGCGCACGCGCGGAGTCGCTTCGACTACAATCGAGCCGTTACGGTCAGCGCTCCCGCCTGGATGGTCAATCAGCCAGATGTGAAAATCTTCGTCGGTAGTGGAATGGCAATTGGTGCTTTCTGGCCCTTCTTTACGCGCCAGGGCAAGATAGCCTTCGACGGCGACGGGCAGCCCTTCGGCCTGGGCTATGGCAGCCTGAGCTGAAGAAGACCAGTTATCACGCGACGTTTTCTCCGTTTCCGAAGGCCATGTTAACTGCGCAATTGCGCTGAAGGACGTTGGCTGATAGTTACCCTCGTCCACGCGATTTTTGTTCTGATTCAGGATCGGATCGCCACCATCGCCTTCGGGCGGGCAGCCGTCGAACGTAATCTCCTGGGGAGTCTGCCTGTAGGATGCGCCGGGCAGCCCGGCAGGCGAGTTACCGCCGCCAGAGCCACCGATGGAACTGCCGCCGCTGCTACTACCGCCTGTATCGGGACTATTGAGATCGCCGCAGCCTGCGAGTAGAAGGCTCGCGCCGAACAGTACGGCAATCAGGGTCAGGTTCATGTTGATAGATTTTCTCACTGCAACACTCCTTGGGGTCGTGATCACAGGTTGAGAATGGTTGTTACACCACACTTTGAGTGTAGCACACTTCCTCTTCCAATTTAGACGCACCTGGTGCATTTTGCGAATGGGCCTTTGCGCCTATAATGAACCTTCAGTGTGGGATAGCAGCCGTCAGCGGCCATAGGCTCAAAGGGGGGTCGTGGAAAAGCGTCAGGTTCTATTGTGGTTTCGCCGCCCATCGGTCATCGTCGGGATCGCGGTGTCGATCTTGAGCATCGCGCTGCTTGGATACCTGGTGAACGTGCGCGACCTCATCGCGCACCTGGAAGCGGCCAACGTGGCTTTCGTCGTGCCGGGTTTGGTACTCGCCGTACTTGGCGCATACCTTCGCGCACTGCGCTGGCGGGCCATGTTTGGCAACGATGTCCCGTACTGGAACGCTTTTCATGCCGAAAACGTGGGCGGTTTGCTGAACAGCATTCTGCCACTGCGGGCGGGAGAAGCGGCCCGCGCTTACATGCTCAGCAAAGCTGCGAATGCCCGTTCGCTGTCCGCCCTGGAAGCACTGTCGTCGGTTGTGGTGATCCGCATTGCCGATGCGCTGGCGACGGTGGCTCTGTTCGGACTGCTGCTGCCAGCGCTGGACGTTCCCGATCTACTCAAGGCGGCGGGCTACAGCCTGCTGGGTGTGGCCGTGCTTGCGGCGCTGGTTGTGATCGTAGGCGCCTTCGCCCGAACGTGGCTGGTCAGAGTAGCCGGGGCCGTTTTGGGGCGTTTGTTTCCAACGCCCCATACCCAGCGGCTCCTGGCATGGCTGGATAGTTTTATGGGCGGGTTGACGATCCTGCGCAATCCGCGCCGACTACTGATGTTCTCCGCGTTGACGATTGGCTTATGGGCGGCCTACGTCCTGTTCTACTGGGTGGTCATGATGGCGTTTTGGCCGTCACCGCCGCTGGCGTGGGGTGTCCTGGCAACGTGTACCGCTACGCTCGGCCTGGCGCTGCCATCCTCGCCTGCCGGGATCGGCGTCTTCGAGGCGGCGGTGGCTTTTGCCATGACTCCGTATCTGCAAGCCGATACTGCCGCCGCCTACGCAATCGTCGTCCATGCGTCGG
>DATGFK010000216.1:0-2080 GCA_035309185.1 Aggregatilineales bacterium | reverse complement strand
GCGTTTCTATGGCTGAGGAAGGTGTCACAGGGATGAAATGGATAGCGGGTGTAGCTGTCGGTGCTGGTGTGGCGATTGCAGAAGGCGGAGTCGCTGTAGGGGAAACGAGGTTTAGATTGATACATTCGACGTGGTAACTGACGCTTGCCTGCCTGGGATCGTTGGTCGAATAGCTCAGCGTGGTGTTGATCGCCGGATTAGCCGCCATCACGCTGCCAGTGCAGGTCAGGGTAACTTGTGTGCCGTTGGCGGCATCAGTAGCGGGATCAATCACGAGTGAAGTGTCCGGCGAAACTTTAATGGCGTTCACTGGAGAAGGCGCTAATTCCGGTGCGGAGATGCTCAAGGGCATTCCGCCTGTGTCGCTAATCTGTAGGCGGGCAAAGCCCAGATCGCCGCCGCGGGGGATCTGGATGTTGATGGTGCTGTTTGGAGGAGGATCGGACTGGTAGATAGGCGCTGGCGAGATAGCGGCAGTCGCCGTTTGTTGCAGGGCAACAATATGCTCTGTAGCCGCGCTGTTGGAATGGCGCAGGAACACAAACAATCCGCAGGCGAGAATTGTCAGCGCTGCTACCGCCAGCAAGAAGGAAAAACGATTCGTCTTGAAGTTCCGCCGCGTAGTGAGAGGGGTGCCACGTATTGGTGGCAGATCTTCGCTCAGACCACCATTTTCATCCTGGTTCATGCGCAGTGCCTGGGCGGTTGCCAGCGCATTCTTCCACGAGCGACTCTGGATGGCTTGTTGCTGCGAGAGCGCCAGCGTGCGGGCAAACTGCGCCATATCGCGATCCAATCCAGCGGGTACTGGTGCATCTGGATCACTGGACAGGGCGTCCAGATAGACTTCCAACAGTTCTTCAGGCGATTTCTTCACGCGATCACTCTCCCTGCCGGTGCTGATACTCACGGTACAGTTCCTGAATCGTCCGGTGCAGCATGACTCGGATGGCCCCGGCGCTCTTGCCCAGGGCCTCCCCGATCTCCTCGGATGACATGCCGGAGACGATTTTCAGTAGCAGCGCCCGCTGCTGGACTTCAGGTAATTGCCGCACCAGTTCACTAATGATTTGCGTTTCCTGGGCCTCGATAAGCGACTCGATCAGCGCTGCGGCTGAGTTATCGGCGGAATCGGATACGTCGTCCAGGGCCAGGTCAACCTTTTGTCGATTGCGGTAATTGATGACCACGTTGTGAGCAATTCGGAACAGCCAGGCATAAACTTGGCCGCCGCGATACTGTTGAAGGTTCGCCAGAACATGGGCAAAGATGTAACTGGTCAGGTCTTCTGCATCCTGGACGTTCCTGACGCGGCGCAGGCAGTAGCCGTAAATCCTGGGAAAATATCGCTCGTAAATGGGCGTGAATAAATCAGGATTGTGCTGGGCCGCGCGTAGGATGTCGGCTTCTTCGACAAGTTCGGAAGAAGACATACCCGCCTTGTTGACCTTCTCGATAGGTGCAGTCAGGTTGAGCGAATAAATAATCTTAGCCCTCCCTGCGCATTCCGCGCCATGTTACTGTGGACGATGTGCCATGCCACAGCTCTATCCATACAGACACCGCGGCGCGTCAAGTGTTACAGATGAAGTTGAGTCAGTTTTAGAGTCCCGATGGAAGGGCAGACGGCTGAGAGTGGTGCTTCGCCTGACGATGCTTCGCTGTTTGATGTCGGTTCAATCTGCTGGACAGACTGCCTGCCTTTCGCGTGGCGAGAAGGTACTTGAGGAACGGTGGGGCCGTGCTCACAAAATCATGGGTGATGTGCTGACATGGCTGGCGAAAGGAAAGATTTTAGCCAGTGCCGATTTATATGAGAAAACGCTCACCTGTGGGCGTGCGCCAAACCCAACACAGTAGTTATTTCGACCTTGCCCTCGATTTTCCGGTGAGTAAATCCAGCAGCATTTGCTGCTGGTCTAGCCAGTATTGGATCGTGTGGGTGTCCACATAGGTGATCTCGGAATCGCCTATCTGGATTCGATATTTTGGCGTCCGGTCGTTGACGGCGGGCGCAAGGCTTTTGAGATCCCATACATGCAGTACAAAGCCGACGACAGCCGGGTAGACGACGGCCAGG
>DATGFK010000215.1:0-4216 GCA_035309185.1 Aggregatilineales bacterium | reverse complement strand
GGCCGAAACCACGTCACTGGCAAGGACACTGGCTTTATTCCCGATGAAGCTGGCTGCCATTTCGCCCGCGTAGCCGTGGATGTAAGCTGCCGCGACTGCCGCATCGAACGGATCGAGACCCTGGGCGAGATAACCGACAATCGCACCGGCAAGCACGTCACCGGTGCCAGCGCGCGCCAGCGCTGCATTGGCGAAGGGGATGACGGCTACCCGCCCATCCGGATCGGCGATGACGGTGTGCGCGCCTTTCAGCACCACCACGCAATTCCACTTCGCGGCCGATTCCGAGGCGATATTCAGGCGGTCAGCCTGGACAATGTCCACGGCGCGGCGGTCTCCATCGTCTTCGGTCGAAGTCAGGCGAGCCATCTCGCCGGGATGTGGCGTCAGCACAGTACGCGCAGGCAGCCGCGTCCACCACTCGTCCATTTTTGCCAGGAGATTCAGACCATCGGCGTCTACCACCAGCGGCGGCAATGTGCCCTCATCCGTGTCATGCTCGTCCATTTCGGCAACGGCAGTCAGGAACCCGATATGCCGCGCTACTTTGGCCGCCTTATTTTTCTCGACCAGGAAGGCTTCCATAAATTCTTTGGTCACATCTTCCTGGCCCAGTCCAGGGCCGATCAGCAGCGCCGTATAGCCCGCCATTTCCTTGCGGATTACGGCAGCAGCAGCTTCGTTGATGACGCCCATATCGTGCGGCAGCAGTACCCAGGTGGCTTCAATGAGGTGCGCGGCGATCATGGGGATCACCATCTGCGGCGCGGCGACTGTCACCAGCCCTGCTCCCACTCGATAGGCTGCCTGGGCTGACAGCGCAGGCGCGCCGATGTAGTTGACTGAGCCGCCGACGATCATGGCCTTGCCGAAGGTGCCTTTGTTGGCGCTGGCCGGGCGCTGCGGCAATAGCGGGCGCACCGAGGGCGCATCCACCAGGATACGGTTGATAGAATCGCGCGGCTTGAGCTTTTCTGGCAAGCCAAGCGAAGCGACGTGCAGCACACCCACCGCATCAGCGCCGACGAAGGTCACGTGGCCGATCTTGGCTGTTTCCAGCGTGACTGTTTCGTCGGCATACAGCGTATGCTTGTCGATCTCGCCCGTATCGGCGTTCAGGCCGGTAGGCATATCTACCGCCAGGATAATAGGTTCTTCCCGGCCACTGCCCGACAGTTCGGGCCGAGCCGGTGACGTAAAACCAGAATGGGGCCGATCCGCCTTTCGATCCGCCAGTGCCTTATGAATCTGCTGCATGACTTTTTGCAGATCGCCCTTGATGGGCAGCCGCGTGCCTGTTCCCAGCAGCGCGTCAACAATCAAATCGGCGTTGCTGATCATCGTGCGCAGGACGCGATAGCCCTGTTCGGCATCCGTGGGGCCATCGGCGATGAGCGCATTGAGTGCGCGCACTTTGGCGTAATTCTCGTCGCTTTCGTCGCGGGGCTGTGAGAGGAAGTAGGTCACAGTCGCCCGTGTCTCTTGCGCGATCAGGCGGCCCGCCACCAGACCATCGCCGCCGTTGTTGCCCGGCCCAACCAGCACCACCACTCGCGGATCGGGGTAGTCCTCGATGATCTGTTTGGCGCGATCAGCGACGGCTCGCCCGGCAGCGTCCATCATCTGCGCATAACTGACTCCAGCCTTATCGGCGGCAGCTTCAATCGCCTTCATCTCCTCGACGGTTGCGATTTTGATCATGATCTTCTCCCACTTTTTGCTCAATTATGCCATTATTTGAGCAGCCAGTAATCTCTCTATGATCTTTAGCAGAAACCCTTGAAATTGTCATTAGCGAAAATGAGACAGGAATTGCGCGGAGTCGCCCGCCGCATTATGATTTGTGTATCATCTCAGTAAGGAGTCAGCCAGAAACGGGACGTTTATAAGATCAAAGTTCGGCAGCACGGCAAGCAAAATTCGCAAGAGAATGACTGAGTGATTTGGAGAAACATTTTATGAAATCAACCATGATGGACTACCCTTTGACACTGCCCCATATCCTGGAGCGCGCCGGACGGCTGTTCGGCAAGGTCGAGATCGTCTCGCGGATGCCGGATAAATCCCTGCATCGCCAGACCTATGGGGACTTCTACGTGCGCGCCCGTGCGCTGGCCCAGGCGCTGCAAAAAGCCGGTTTGAAGCCGGGAGACCGGGTCGGGACCCTGGGCTGGAATCATTACGCCCACCACGAGGCCTACTTTGGCATTCCCTGTGCAGGCGGTGTCTTGCATACGCTCAACCTGAGACTGGCTCCGCCTGACCTGGCCTTCATCGTCAACCATGCCGGGGATCGCTTCGTGATCGTGGATGACGTGCTGCTGCCGCTCTTTGAGAAGATCAAGGCCGATGTAAAGATCGAAAAGGTGATCGTGGTGCCGCTCACGGGGCAGCCCGTGCCGGATGGCTATATCAACTACGAGGACTTCATCGGTGAGGATGCCAGCGGTTTCCAGTATCCACAACTGGCCGAGGACGACCCGATGGGCATGTGCTATACCTCCGGGACGACAGGACGGCCAAAGGGCGTTGTCTATTCGCACCGGGCTATCGTCCTGCACACGATGGCGTCGTGTATGCCCACCATGCTCAATATCAGCCAGCGGGACACGCTGCTGCCGGTGGTGCCGATGTTCCACGTCAATGCCTGGGGTCTGCCCTTCACGGCGACGATGGGCGGCACGAAACTCGTTCTGCCCGGCCCGCACCTTGATCCGATCAGCTTGCTCGACCTGTTCGAGAAGGAACAGGTGACGGTAACGGCGGGCGTGCCGACGATCTGGTTTGGCATTCTGCAAGCGCTCGACAAGAACCCCACCGGCTGGAAGTTGACGCCGAATATGACCATGATCGTGGGCGGTTCCGCAGCGCCGGAATCCATGATCCGCGCCTTCGACAAACACAATCTGCGTGTGGTTCACGCCTGGGGCATGACCGAAACGACTCCGCTCGGCTCGGTGTCCTTCCTCAAGAGCACAATGGAGAATTTATCCGAGGATGAGAAGTACGCCTACCGCGCAACGCAGGGCATACAGTCGGCCTTCGTGGACATTCGCGGGATGAACGAACAGGGCGAAATTCCCTGGGATGGCAAAACAATGGGCGAGTTGCAGGTGCGTGGCCCGTGGATTGCCGGAAGTTATTACAACCCGGTTGATCCCGTCAACAACTTTACGAAGGATGGCTGGTTCCGCACGGGCGACGTGGTCATGATCGATCATGAAGGCTACATCAAGATTGCTGACCGCACCAAAGACCTGATCAAATCCGGCGGCGAGTGGATCAGTTCGCTCGACCTCGAAAACGCGATCATGGCGCATCCCGCCGTCGCGGAGGCCGCTGTGATTGCCATCCCACATCAGAAGTGGGTCGAACGCCCACTGGCCGTGGTTGTCCTGAAACCCGATATGAAAGCCACTGGCGAAGAATTGATCCAGTTTATCACGCCGAATTTCGCCAAGTTCTGGCTGCCCGACGACGTGGTCTTCGTGCCTTCGCTGCCCAAGACCTCAACCGGCAAGTTCCTCAAGAGCGCGCTGCGAGACCAGTTCAAGGATCACCCAATGCCGGAAGCCCGCCTTCAGAATGCGTAGCAAGGAGAACCTCACCCAACCCTCTCCATAACATGGAGAGGGCTTCCAGAGACGCTTTTCTCCTTGTCGTCTTACGGTTCACCGACGGGCACTTTTGATGGATTGAATTGCCCTCACCCTAATCCCTCTCCCATGCAATCCCTGTGGGAGACAGCGGGAGAGGGACTTCCAGAAAGTCCAGGGTTCCCCTTCTACCCTTGTCCCACAGGGTTTGCAAGATGCAAGGGGTAGGGGATGAGGGAATCCACAGCAGCGTTCGTTTTTGTGATGCTTTCTCAATTAGGAATGGATAAAGTCCGATTTTGACCAGGAGGGGGCCGCATGGACATCCTTGGAATAGACATCGGAGGCACCGGCATCAAAGGCGCGCCGGTACATACGGAAGGCGGCCATCTCCTGGCTGAGCGCTACCGCGTGCTGACCCCCAGCCCTTCCACTCCCGGTGATGTGGCCGATTGCATTGTCGAGATCGCGAAGCATTTCGAGTGGGATGGGCGTATTGGCTGCGGCTATCCAGGCGTCATCAAGAAAGGCGTGACGATGACCGCTGCCAATCTTGATCCGTCCTGGATCGGAATCAATGCCAAGTCGCTGATCGAAAAGAAGACCCGTTGTAAGACGAC
>DATGFK010000214.1:0-4052 GCA_035309185.1 Aggregatilineales bacterium | reverse complement strand
GGATGGCGCTTCCTTTGAGAGCGTAGTCGTCGAGGAATTGATGCCGGAAGTTGAGCGCAATTTCTGCACCTGGAATGCGCGCCAGGGCCGGGCCATCGGCGGCATTTCGCGCGGGGGCTTCTGGGCCTTTGAGATTGCCTTCCGCCATACTGACCTGTTTTCGGCCATCGGCGGCCATAGCCCGTTCTTCGATCCGGAGAACGCCGGGCCGGATTACAATCCACTGGGCCTGGCAAAGACCGTGCAGTTTGCGTCTGGCTCACAACCGCGCATCTGGCTGGACGTGGCGCAAGACGACGACGCACGCGCCAACGTCGAAATTTTTGAGCGAACCCTGGCCGGACGCAACATTGATCCGGGCTACACCATGAACCCCAGCGGAGGGCATGAGATTCCCTACTGGAGTTCGCACGTGACGGAATATCTGGCGTTTTACGGCCAGACCTGGCCGCACGACCCGCTCGAACTGCCAACTTGCTTGCAATAGCCGCATGACCGCAGTGGCACAGGGCCGCACAGGCGCGACTTTCAGACTGGGGCTGCTGGCGGCGCTGATCGCCCTCCTGTTGACCGCCTGCCAATCGCCCCCGCCGCCCACGCCCGTAGACAACGTCATCGGTTATGGCGAAACCGTGCAGGGCAGCCTGTCCCCGGCGCAATCGCGCTGGTTTTTCCTGGGCAAAGCGGGCGAGATTGTGGCGGTGGTATTCAGCGCTACCGGCACGCCGCCGCCCGTGGCGTTAATTGGCCCCAGCGGCGAATCTTACGCTCGGGTCGCCGAAAATACGGGGCGGCTGGACAACTTCCGCCTGCCCGAAGACGGCCAGTATATGATCGTGGTCGGCGCGGGCGTGGGCGATTACGCCGTGACGCTGCGACGGGTCAGCCAGGGCGAACTGCCGACGGCGACCCCTCTGCCGCAGGCGCTCAAGGCTGCGCCGGGCAAAGCTCTGAACGTGGGAGACTCGCGTCTGGGCAGCCTGAAGACGCCTGAAGCAGAGGAGATATGGTCGTTCGAGGGCCATCCCGGCCAGGTGATCAGCATCCAGATGAGCGTTTCGTCGGGGGATATTAATCCGGCATTGCGGCTGTATGGGCCGGATGGCTCCATCGTCGCCAGCGACGACGGGAACGCCGCCAGCCGCAGCGCGCTGATCAGTGGATTATCTGTGACCAGCGCTGGCACCTATTTGATTGATGCTTCCGGCAAAGGCCAGACGGGCGATTACGTGCTGGCCCTAGCCTCTGGAGTCCTTCCCACCCTTACACCGCTGCCTGCCAGCCCCGTACCTGCTTCGTCCCGCAGTACAACGCCCGCTCCAACCGAAATTCCTGCCGCTACCAGTGGCGCAGTGGTTCGCCCTGGCGACACGCTCCAGGGAGACATTGCTGACCGGCAGCAGGTGGATCGTTTTGCCATCGTAGGACGGGCCAACGAACAGATCAGTATCGGCGTGTGGCCCACAGCGGGCAGCGCGTTGGTGCCGTCTTTTATCCTGTATGGGCCTGATGGCTCCGTCGTCGCGTCTTCGGCGGCGGCAACCGGGGTCACGGTCAGCGGCTACACGCTTCCCGCCACGGGCGCCTATATCCTGTATTTGCACGGCAACCAGAACCTCTCTACGGGCGCGTATTCGCTGAGCGTTGGCGATGGCCTGACCCTGCGGGATGTCCAGGGCGGCACACTCAGCCCGGAGACGCCGATCCAGGGCAATTTACCCCGCAGTGGCGACCAGCAAAGCTGGACGCTGACTCTGCCCGCCAATGCGACCATCTCCGTCGAGGCTGATCCTGGTGGAGACGGCATTCAGCCATTGCTGGAAGTCAACGGGCCGGACGGCAGACCCCTGGAAAGGTCGGTCACGGACCCCACGACACACGCCGCGCGGATCGCCTCGCTGCTGACTCCGCAAGCCGGGCAGTACACGGTGAAGGTGAACGGCGTGCCCGGCAAAGATATTGGCAGCTACACGCTTGCCCTCCATGTCCTGAACATTGCGCCCACCGACGCCTCCAGTTCGACGGTCAATCAGACCATCCAGGGCAAAGTAGCCCAGGATGAACGCTATACCTTCACCTTCAAGGGCATACCGGGCGAGGTGATCCGGATCGACTGCCGGGCCAGGGTCAGTGGAGCCTTCGATCCGGTGGTCGAGTTGTACGGGCCGAGCGGGCATCGCCTGGCGATCAACGACGATGCCAACACTGGAAGCACGGATTCGCTGTTGCAAACCAGCCTGGACGACGGCAGCGGGCCGTACACGATCCAGGTTCACGGCTACGCCATGACGCCCGGCGAGTTCACGCTGGTTGTGAAGTCCGAGTGAGTTGGGGTTAGGTCGAGGGCCAACCCATCTCTTTTGACGCTCACGGCTAGAATTCGTATACTATGCCAAAATTACCGGTAATTACGTTTGCCTTGGAGCCTGAATGATGGCCTTTACGGATATGCCCTGGATAAAACATTACGATGAGGGAGTCCCGGCCAGCCTGGAACCTTACCCGGCGCAGCCGCTGTTCCGATTCTTGCAGGATGCCGCACAAAAAGCGCCTAACAAGACCGCGACTCTGACCTCGGTGCATCTTCCGCTGTTTGGTCGCCGCAAAGCGGAACTCAGCTACGGCGCGCTCGAATCGCAAAGTGACGCGCTGGCGTCGGCGCTGCTGAGCCTGGGACTCAAGAAAGGGGATCGCGTAGCGATTGTACTGCCCAACTGCGCGCAGTTCGTGATCGCTTTCTGGGCCGTGCTGAAGGCTGGCGGGACCGTCGCCGCCACGAATCCGACCTACCCATCGGCCAAGATGTCGGCCCAGATCAAGGATTCCGGGGCCACTTTTGTGATTTGCCTGAGCCTTTTTTACGAGATGATTAAGAAGTTTCAGGCGGAAACAGACGTTCAACAGGTCATCGTCACGAATATCAAAGACTATTTTCCGCCGCTGGCGGCGACGCTGTTCACCATCGCCCGCGAAAAGAAGGAAGGCCACCGCATCGAGCGCCGCCCTGGCGATCACGATTTTGCGTCGCTGATCCAGGCATACCAGGGCCGCAAGGCGAACGTCGAGGTGAAGGCCACCGATACGGCGATCTTCCAGTATACGGGCGGGACGACCGGCGTGCCGAAAGCGGCGATGGCGACTCACCAGGCGCTGGTCGCCAACGTGATGCAAGGCGGCGCCTGGCTGGGCGAACATCTCTCGCCGGAGACGATCTTCATGGGTGCGATCCCGTTCTTCCACGTCTACGGGCTGGTTACAGTTGTAGCGACTGCTGCTCGGTTGGCTGCGAAAATTCTGCTGGTCATCAACCCGCGCGAGACCGTCGAGGTGCTGGAAATCATCAAGAATTACAAGCCGACGATCTTTCACGGCGTCCCGGCCATGTATAACGCCATCAACGTTCACCCGGACGTGAAGGCAGGCAAATACGACCTGAGTTCCATCGGCGCGTGTATCAGCGGTTCCGCGCCGCTGTCGGCTTCGACCAAACACACCTTCGAGAAGCTGACCGGCGGTCTGCTGGTCGAAGGTTATGGCATGAGCGAGATGCCTACCGTCACACATGTAAACCCGCTGCACGGGGAAATCCGCGAGGGCAGCATCGGCCTGCCCTTCCCGGATATGGAGATTCGTATCGTCAGCCTTACCGATGGCGTCACCGACGTGGGCGTGGGCGAAGTCGGGGAGCTGGTCATGCGCGGCCCGCAGATGATGACCGGCTACTGGAACCTGCCAGCCGAGACGCAGGTTGCGCTGCGCCAGGGGCCAGACGGAAAAGTGTGGCTGTACAGCGGCGACATTGCCCGCATGGACAGCGACGGCTATTTTTATATTGTGGATCGTAAGAAGGACATGGCGCTCATCGGCGGCTTCAACGTCTATCCCAACAACGTCGAGGCGGTTCTGAGCGGCCATCCTGCCGTCCAAGAAGTGGCCGTCGCCGCGATCCCGCACCCGGACGCGGACAAAGCCGGGCAGGAGGCGCTCAAAGCGTGGGTTATCCTCAAGGAGGGCCAGCACATCAGCGAGCAGGAGTTGATCGCCTACATGGA
>DATGFK010000213.1:0-2332 GCA_035309185.1 Aggregatilineales bacterium | reverse complement strand
GTCGCTGGCGATCATGGGCCTGCTGCCCAGGCCGCCCGCCGAGATTTACAGTGGCACAGTCATGTTCAGGGGGCGTGACTTGCTGAAGCTGTCACGGGAGGAAATGCGCATGGTGCGCGGGGCCGAGATCGCCATGATCTTCCAGGACCCGATGACGTCGCTGAATCCCGTGCTGACCATTGGACGGCAGATAACCGAGGCGCTTAAGCTGCACCTGGGCATGAACGATCAGCAGGCGCGGGAGCGTGCTGCCGAACTATTGTCTATGGTCGGGATTCCGATGGCCGAGCAGCGGCTTTCGAGCTTCCCGCACCAGTTTTCGGGTGGTATGCGGCAGCGCGCGATGATCGCGATGGCGCTCTCGTGCAATCCGCAGCTCCTGATCGCCGACGAGCCGACGACGGCCCTTGATGTGACCATCCAGGCCCAGATCATTGACCTGGTGAAGCGCTTACGGGACAAAATCGGTATGGCAATCATCTGGATTTCGCACGATCTGGGCGTCGTAGCGGGCCTGGCTGATACTGTGCAGGTAATGTACGCCGGTACGGTTGTGGAACGTGGGCCGGTTGGCGAAATCTTCAGGGATACTCGTCACCCGTACACGCTCGGCCTCAAGGGCGCTTTGCCACGGGTTGACCGGCGCGGCGAACGGCTGGTGTCCATTGAAGGCACACCGCCGGATATGCGCACCAAGCCAACCAGTTGCCCCTTTGCGCCCCGTTGTGCTTATCGCGTTGACCGCTGCACGCAGGAAATGCCTGTTCTGGAGCCTGTGGCTGAGGGCCACCCTGAACATGTGATGGCCTGTTTCGTAGACGTTCGGGAAAGGGTTGGCAGCCATGCTTGACGCAAAACCGACTGCGCAATCAACAGTCACTACATCTGATGCTCCGTCGTCACAAAATGAGGTTCAGCCTGTGCCAGCCTACCATGACGGGGAAGTGCTGATGCGCGTTCGGGACTTGAAGAAATATTTCCCGATCCGTTCTGGCGTGCTCATTCAGCGCCAGGTCGGCGCAGTCAAGGCTGTAGATGATGTAAGCTTTGACGTTTACAAAGGCGAAACGCTGGGCCTGGTGGGAGAGTCGGGCTGTGGCAAGACGACTACTGGCCGGACAATCCTTCAACTAACCGGCTACCGTCCTACCGGGGGCAGTGTCGAGTTTGAAGGCGTTGACATGGCGAAAGTGGATGGCGCGACCCTGCGCAAAATGCGCCGCCGGATGCAAATGATCTTCCAGGATCCATACGCCTCGCTCAACCCCCGGCTTACTGTCGGGCGTATCATCGGGGAACCCCTGATGGTTCACGGCGTTGGATCTGCTCAGGAACAGAAGGATCGCGTGCAGCAGCTTCTCCAGCGCGTCGGATTGAATCCCTACTACATTAACCGCTTTCCGCACGAATTTTCCGGCGGGCAGCGTCAGCGCATCGGCATTGCGCGCGCCCTGGCTCTCAACCCCGCCTTGATCGTCGCCGATGAGCCGATTTCGGCGCTGGACGTATCCATCCAGGCGCAGGTGATCAACTTACTCCAGGACTTGCAGGAAGAGTTTGGCCTGACCTATCTGCTTATCGCGCACGACCTGAGTATGGTGCGTCACGTGTGTGACCGCGTAGCTGTGATGTACCTGGGCAAGATCGTCGAACTGGCCGACGCCAACGAGCTATACACCAATCCCCTGCATCCATACACCCAGGCGCTGCTTTCAGCCGTTCCCGTCCCCGATCCTGAAATCGAGCGGAAGCGTGAACGCATCATCCTGAAAGGCGACGTGCCCAGTCCGGCCAACCCGCCGGTAGGCTGCAACTTCAACACGCGCTGTCCCATCGCTATTGACGTGTGCTTCAACGAGGAACCAGAACTGCGCGAAGTCTCGCCCCGCCACTGGGTTTCTTGCTTCCGCGTGCAGTAGGCGCTTAGCCTACCTCTGGCCCTCTCTCTCAAACTGCCGGAGACGGGGCACCACCGTTCTTAGGAACGCGGCAGGCCGTGTCCACCGTGGCGATAATTTAACTACCGAAGGGCCAACGCGGATAGTTGGCCCTTTTCGATCTCGGAAATTAACCATTTTGAGCCGTAGGCAGCGTGCGCAGCGGAGTCCCGCGCAGCGCGGCGCGCATGGCATCCCGATCATCCCACGGATACTCGACGGTGCCGAAGCACATACTCTGCTCATGACCCTTGCCGCAGGCCATGACCAGATCGCCGGGACGGGCCAGGGAACAGCCAAAGGCAATCGCCTCGCCGCGATCCGGAACCAGGTAGAAAGTCTTGCCCTCGCTTCCGCCCTTGCTGAGCGCGCCATCGGCCATCGTCTGCAAGATC
>DATGFK010000212.1:0-5078 GCA_035309185.1 Aggregatilineales bacterium | reverse complement strand
GAGCGCGGCCAGAGTTTCTTCGGCGATCTGTTTTTCGCGCATCACAATTTCTCAGCAGGGGAATGGGGTTAAGGCGACCTATTTTAGCACTCGAAATTGGTTGCTCTCTACTGCCCTGACATTCCTAACGAGTATTCCACAGGCGTGTCAGCCCATCGCCACCGCCAGTCAGGATCGTTTTGCCATCCGGCGAGGAGGCTATGCTCGTCACATTGGACAGGCTATATAGGGTGTTCAAAAGGGTGCCATCAGCGACATTCCACAGGCGTATTGTTCCATCCTCGCCGCTTGCGAGAACAGTCTTGCCATCTGGTGAAAAGGCAACGCTGGTAACGTCTCCCGTGTTGCCATAAAAGGTGCGTAACAGGTTGCCGTTGGCTGCATCCCACAAGACGACGGGATGTGGCCCGATCTTGTCATAAAGGCCACCAGTCACGACCGTTTTGCCATCTGGTGAAAAGACCCCACTGGTGGGATCGAAATAGAAGCTGTCAGACAGCGGCCAGGTCAAGACCTGCAATCGCTTGCCGCTGGTTGCATCCACAATAAGGGCCACTCCAGACTCATCCGTTACGAGGATGCTCTGTCCATCCGTGGAATAGGCCACGCCAGTGACCCAAGTGCCGCCGACAGCAAAGGTTCGCAGCGGATTGCCTTTGGCGGTGTCCCACAAACGCAAAGTATCATCACCCAACCCACCGCCCGTCAGGGCTATCTTGCCGTCCGGCGAAAACGCCACACTGTTGACTGGCCCGGTATGGCCTGAGAGTGTGTGCAAAAGCGTACCACTACTGAAATCCCACAACGCAGCGGTGTTATCCTGGCTGCCGGTGAGGACGGTCTTGCCATCACCTGAAATGGCGATAGCAGTAAAAGCGCCCTTAGGGCTGGTCAGCGTGCGCAGGATGCTATGCGTCTGCACATCAAACAGAACCATCGTCTTATCAACACTGCTTGCCAGGATTGTCTTGCCATCTGGCGAAAATGCCACGCCAGTCACGGCTTCGTTGTGTCCAGCGAAGACCGTGCTTTTGGTGGCTGAACTCGCGATGCGGAAGCCTATTTCGTTGTCGCGAGATGCCGCAGAATATGGAATCCGGGCGGCAGCACGAGCCATTGAGGGTAGACTATCCCACGAACCTCCTTTGGCAACTCGTTGATCGCCAGAATCGCCATAGGTACTGGCTGTCCACTCCCAGGCATTGCCGGTCATATCTTTCGCCCCGGCCCAGCTATCCGATTTTGGGTAAATTCCTACGGGCGCGGTCCGTCCAATGATCCTATCTACATTGGCAGCACCAGCAGAATAGGTATTGCCCCACGTATAGATCGGTGATTTAGGGCCACGCGCTGCATATTCCCATTGTGCCTCTGTCGGTAACTGTCCACCCCGCCAATGGGCATAAGCATCGGCTTCATACCAGGAAACACCAATGCGGGGTTGGTTGGGTGCATCAAAGCCCTGGATAGTGCGGGGTTGGCTAATGTGGCCGGACTGTATCCACTGCCAACCCTGCGCTGACCAATAAATTTGCTGTTTATAGCCATCTGCATCCATGAATTTTTGATAGGCCGCATTGGTCACTTCGGTTTGATCAAGCCAATAGCCACTCGCAAAACAAACCTGATAGGCGCCCGACTCATTCGGTTGTGACAGTGGGTCAATGCTCGGATCGCTCCCAATCATAAAGCAGCCCGCCGGAACCCAAACCTGGTTAACACCCGCATCATCGGTCTGAGTCGTGCCAGGAAGCACCCTTGTAGCTGGAAAGTGAGTCGCCGCAGGTGTTGCCTGGACATTCCCTTGCGTAGTTGACCATGAACTGTGCAGGTACAGCCAGGGGCCGATAAAAAGTACCAGGACGATTGAGGCGCCAAGGATCGGTGGATTCTTGATGCGGGTACGTGTTAATCGAAGTTGACTGTTTGTCGGTCTTTCATGGCGCCTATCCATCATGATTACCCTTACTTCCAGACGTTTGACGGACACTTTTTCCACTTGGGAAATTACCCTCATCCCCTGCCCCTTCTCCCGCAAGAGGAGAAGGGAAAGAGCGCCGTCTTCTGCCTGACCTCCCCTCACACGCAATGTGGGCGAGGGGTCGGGGGTGAGGGATCACCCAACGCCTCAATCCTTATCTCTAACTGACGCTATTTTAGCACCCGGAAGGTGAGATGGGTTACGCCGGGAGCCTTGACCACGCCGGTCTGTTCCAGTTCAAGCGGCTCGACGCCAGGAGACTCGAACAGGCGCGATCAATTGACGCGATCCCTCCTTCACAACGCGCAAAAGTTATGCTAACCTGTCAGGTATTCATCCTCGCCCATAAAGGGGTTTCGGAATGTTGGCCTGTTAGCAGCATAACACAGGATCCATGCAGGCAAAGCCGCCCATTGCAAGGTACCTTGCTGGCACGGCCAGTTTGCGCTGCGCTGCTGATGAGCCAACAATTCGCGGTTTAGCCTACGGCTTGAGTTCCTCAAGTTATCGCGCTTTTAGCGCTGATTTCAGCAGTACAGCACTCGCATTCTTGAAATCTTGAGTTTCGCATTACAACTGTAATCGAAGAAAGGACCAACGCGATGTCTGCTGTATTGACATCCGGTTTTGTCACCCGCGCTCCGATTCGCGACGACGCGCAGATGATTGCCGACCTGATTGCCGTCTATGACCTTGCGGTCATGGGCGAGGTAGTTTTTGATTTATCCAACGTCTTGAGGGATTGGGATGCGCCGCGTTTCGATCTGGCCCAGGATGCCCGTGTGGTCGTGGCACCTGATGGCTCCATCGTGGCCTACGAAACGCTGTATCACGTGGACGCCAACGGCTTGATTTCGACTGACGGTTACGTTCATCCGGATCATGTCGGGCAGGGAATCGCCAGTCATTTGCTTGTGTGGGCGGAAGCGCGAGCGCGCTCGCGCCTGCCAGAATTCGAAGAGGATCTCGGCGTAACGCTGAAAGCCGGTTTTTCGAGCAACGATCAGCGCGCCTATCCCCTATTTGCGGCGCTGGGCTACTCAGCGATCCGTCACTACTGGAACATGCAGATCGAGATGCAAAAAGCGCCGCCTGCGCCGGTGTGGGCGGATAGGTTATCCGTACGCAACTTCGACCCTGACCAGGATCATTACGCGGTGTGGTATGCCATCAACGACTCGTTCGGGCAGCACTGGGGCATGGCCCCGATCTCGTTTGAGGATTGGATGACCAACGAGAGTGGGGATTTCATCCCGGAGTTGTCCTTCCTGGCGATGGCTGGCGGAGAGGTTGCCGGGGTCGTGCTGTGCAATTATCACATGGGCAACGGCAAGGTGCTATGGCTCGGAGTCCGTCCTGCCTGGCGGCGATTGGGTCTGGGTATGGCGCTGCTGCATCACACCTTCGCGGAATTCTACCGCCGTGGCACAACGACGGTGGAACTCCGCGTGGACGCCGAAAACGTGACCGGAGCAACCCGCGTCTATGAACGCGCCGGGATGCGCGTCACGCACCGATTTGACATCTACGGCAAGGAGCTGCGGGCGGGGAGATAAGTGCGCTCAAAGGGGCGGGCACGCAAGTCCGCCCCTACAAATTCCGACCCGAAACGTCTACTTTGCGCGCTATCGAAGGTTCAACAGCGCTATGAGGTGAAGAACTCGACCAGCACCGGCGCCAGCACGTCCACAGCGACCTCGTGAGTCTGCCCTTCCAGGGTGCGCTGCTGCGCGTGGGGCATCGCTTTCGTCAGCGCGATGGCTGTGTCGTGCATGAAAGGAAAGCTGGCCCCGCCGTCCATAACCAGGGCAGGCACGGCCACTTTGGCGGCCTGCTCCGTGGGTACCGAGGCGTCTTCGCCCATGACCGCGGCATCGTAGGCGAGTGTCGGCGCATTGGCTTCCCACATCGGCCACATGGGATGCTGTCGCGCCCCTTCGAGGTGGTCAGGGGGCATTCCAACCAGCATCATGAACAGGCCCAGGGCGTCGCTATTGCAGTTATTGTCCAGCAGTTCCGTGAGGCGCTGCCGATAGGCTTTCCAGGCCCGCCGGGCCGCCTCATCCGAGTTGTAGGGCGCCTCGTACAGGGCAAGTTTACTGACCTTGCCGCCGAGCCTGACAGCCGCTTCCATCGCCAGGGCCGCCCCGGATGAGATTCCGAACAGGTAAGCCGGGTCGCCCGCGTCGGTGATCAGGGCTTCGATGTCTTCAATCTCTCGCGCAACCGCGTAGGGCTTCGTATCGGTGCTGTCGCCACGCCCACGCCGGTCATAATGGTAGACCGTGAAGTGCTGCGCCAGCAGCGGCAGCGCGGCCAGTTGAGCCGTTTCCGTGGGCATGGCGCGGTGTTCCAAGGCCCCGCCAACCAGGATGAGCGCAGGGCCTTGACCTGCCGTTTCAAAGGCGATGGTGGTGCCGTCCTTTGATGTGACCGTTTTCATCTGCGTTCGCCCGTTTTTTCAGTAATCATCGCCAGGAGTTCCTCAAGACGATCATACGATTCGTTGGCTCCTTCGTCCATACCGGAATTGAGCATCGCATCGCGATCCGCAACCGACTGGAAGACCGACGATACTGTTAAGAGTGTCTTGCCGTCGGCCTGCGCTTCAAGCGTCATAGTCTCAAGCAGGACGTGGCCTGGCGCGCCTTCAAATTCAAAGGTGTCTATAACCTGTTCCGGGGCGGCAATCGAGTGATACACGCCATGAAAGGCGAATTCGTTCCCCTGCGAGTCGCGCTCGACGTAGCGCCACTGGCCGCCCGCGCGGACATCCATCTTGTCCACGATGGTAGTGTGCTCACGCCTGCCCCACCACTGGGGAATGTAGCTGGGATCACTCATGATTTTGAAGACCAGTTCGCGAGGCGCGTCGAATACGCGCGACATCGTGACTTCCTGTTTGCCCGTTTCAGTGATCAGCTTGGCTTTCATCTTTTTCCGTCTCCTCTTCTTTTTTTTGCAGTTCGGTCAGGAGCGCGTCCATGCGCTCAAAGCGAGCCTCCCACAGATGGCGATAAGCTTGCAGCCAGGCATCCAGTTCAGCCAGCGGCTCCGGGCGGATTTCGTACCAGTGACGCTGCGCATCCTGGCGCAC
>DATGFK010000211.1:0-4138 GCA_035309185.1 Aggregatilineales bacterium | reverse complement strand
GCGCGGCAGGTCGGCGGCGATTTCTACGACTTCATCCCGCTCAAAGATGGGCGGTGGGGCATCGTCATCGCGGATGTGGCAGACAAGGGAGTCCCGGCCGCACTGTTCATGGCGCTCAGCCGCACGAACATACGAGCCGTTGCTTTCAACCGTGCCAATCCGGCGGAAACGCTGGCCCGGGTGAACGAGCTGTTGCTCTCAGATAGCCGCTCCGATCTCTTCGTCACGGTCTGGTACGGGGTATGGAACCCCACTACTGCCGAGATCGTGTATGCCAGCGCCGGCCACAATCCTCCTATCCTCGTCCGCAATAACGGCCAGTGCGAAGAATTGGTCGCGCGTGGGATTGCGCTCGGCGTGATCAGTCCCGTCAAGTTAGACGAGAAACGCATCACCCTTGCGCCGGGTGACGTGCTGCTGCCCTACACCGATGGTGTCACGGAAGCCCTGCGCGCGGATGGCGAAGAATTCGGCGTACTGGGCTTGCAGACCACTGCCGCCAGCGTCCGGCATCGCAGCGCGATAGACATCAAGCAGCGCATTGTCGAGTCGCTGGACTCCTTCACGGTTGGAACGGCTCAGTTTGACGATCTCACTTTCATCGTCTTGAAGCGCCTGGCAGAGTAACCACAGATAAAAAATATGAACGTCGTTCAGGACAGCAAAGAACCTAAAAGTAATCCGCAGGCGACTCCAGCGCAGCGCCGTATGCTTTATGTCGCTGTGTTTGGCAGTGGCATGACCACCCTGGCAGTCGAACTTTCCGCATCGCGGCTGCTGGGCAGCATCTTTGGAACCAGCAACCTCGTGTGGGCCAATATCATCGGCCTGATCCTCGTTTACCTGACCGCTGGCTACTTCATTGGCGGCTGGGTCGCAGATCGCTGGCCGAATCACGTGACGCTGTACCGGCTGATCGCCTGGGGTGCATTTTTTAGCGGCCTTGTGCCACTGGCCGCGCGCCCCGTGCTGGCGGGGGCGGCGCACGCCGTCATGGGCTTTGATGCTGGTGTCGCACTGGGATCGTTTATCGCCGTCCTGGTGCTCTTTTCTGTCCCGGTGACGCTGCTGGGTTGTGTATCGCCGTTTGCCATACGTCTCGCCCTCCAGGATGTGTCCGACGCCGGACATACCGCCGGGCGCATGTATGCCATCTCGACGCTCGGCAGCATCCTGGGAACGTTTGTGCCAGTTCTATACCTGATCCCCGAAGCAGGCACGTCTCGCACATTCATCTACTTTTCCGAAGCGCTAATCCTGATCGCGCTGCTGGGGTTGGCCCTCCACCGCCGCCGGGCTTTCTGGCAACTGGCCTGGATGCCGGTGCTGCTCCTTGTGTTGGCGCTGTTTACGCTGACCGGCCCATTGCGGGCCGCCGGGCCAGGAAAAACGCTCTTGTATGACAAAGAGTCAGCCTACAATTACATCCAGGTTGTGGAATTGCAGCGGGCCGAGGGACGTCTGTCCGCTGGTACGCGAATCCTGCTGCTGAACGAAGGGCAGGGCTACCATTCACTGTATAACCCCAACCAGGAATATTTCGGCGCGACGTGGGATATGTTCATGGTCGCGCCGTTCTTCAATGCCCCGCCCTACGATCCACAATCGGTCAGAAGCCTGTGCATCGTCGGCTTGGCGGCGGGCACAATCGCCCACCAGTACACGGCAGCTTTCGGCACGCGCGTTCAAATTGACGGCATCGAGATCGATCCAGCCATTGTGCAGGCGGGACGAGACTATTTCGACATGCGTGAACCAAACCTGAACGTCATCGTGCAGGATGGGCGGTTAGCGCTGCAACAGTCCACGAAACATTACGATGTGGTCGGCATTGACGCCTATCGTGTGCCTTACGTTCCCTGGAACCTGACCACAGTGGAATTCTTCCAGCAAGTGCGCGACCATCTCACTCCGAACGGTGTGGCCGTGATCAACGTCGGGCGGACGGTGTCGTCGGCCACCAAAAGCCAGGATCGACGGCTGGTGGATGCCATGACCCATACCATGCAGCAGGTCTTTCCAAGCGTCCATACCATTGACGTGCCCAATTCCTTCAACACGATCCTGGTTGGGACAGTCGAACCAACCGATCCTGGAAACCTGGCAGAGAACCTTAAGGCGATGCCACCGGGTACTTCACCGCTACTGATGCGCGCCATGACCGACGCATCGGGCGCAATCGTGCTAACCCACGCCTCCGACGTGCTGTTCACCGATGACCGCGCGCCCGTCGAAACGATCATTGACTCGATGGTGATAGACTATTTATTGGGAACAAATGCCAGCAAGTGAGAAGACGCCGCACTTTCACTGGATCGCGCAATTCTCCACGTCGATATGCCTCAACAATCCGGCTGGCTCGAACTCCACGAATTGCAGTTACAATATTGGGCGCGATTGGCTTCACGAGGTTCAACCTCTGTAGGATAAAAGCGCCATGACAAACCCTCCAGGCATGACTGTAGCCAGCCCTCGCCTCACCGGCTGGATAGTGAACGCACTGTCCGTGCTGGTGACGCTGACTGTTCCGATTGTGCTGGTTCTGCTCGGCGTTCACGTGGTCATGAGCGATAGCTACTTGCAGATCGAATATAACAAGCCCGATTTCCCGGCAGACTCCTACGGCTTTTCACTCCAGGACCGCCTGCAATATGCGCCTTACGCCCTCGACTACATGCTCGGCCCCTACCCAATTGACTATCTGGGCAACCAGACTCTCCCGAACGGTGCGCCAATGTACAATGAACGCGAACTACAACACATGCAGGATGTGAAGGTCGTGTTCAGAGCGACGTTATTCCTCCTGGCCGCTGCCCTGTTTGTCCTGGCGCTCTGCATCCTGCTCCTGCGCGAAATGGATGGTGGCCGGGCGGCGCTGCGCCGTGGCCTGTACAGCGGCGGATTGCTTATGCTGGCGATCCTGGCTCTGCTGGTTGTGTTTGTCTTAAGCGATTGGAACTCGTTCTTCGACGGCTTTCACAACCTGTTTTTTGCCCAGGGAACCTGGCGCTTCGAGTATTCTGATACGTTGATACGGCTGTTCCCCGAACGGTTCTGGCAGGATGCGGCATTGACCATCGGCGCGTTAAGCGCCTTGGGCGCGCTGCTCATCCTGGTCGGGTGCTGGCGGTGGGCAAAGTTAAGCGTGAAACATGCCTAGCTTGCAGGCTTGAGCTTGCACTGCGTATCAAAGGCGAGATGGATATTCGCGTCCGAAATGTCGAATTGATAGCCCGATTGGTTATAGTCTACCGTCGCGACAGCCGACGGCGGCGCATCCTTTTGCAGCGCCACTTTCCAGAAGTTAACGATGGGGCAGGTCGCTGGCGGTGCAAGTTGAACTTTGTTTGAACTCGGCCTTTCGGTGCTGCGATCCATGCCCTTATTGGCATAGGTATATTCGCTGCTGCCTGTGGTTACGTGGTTCCCTTGACCGGGCTGGTATACTTCGACCTGAACCGGCTCATACCAGTTGCCATTGAGCGTGCCGCCCGCGCCGACAGGCGGCGCGTCGGTTGGCATTGGAACTTGTCGGGCAAACTGGTAAGTCGCTATCGGGTGGTAGCTGGTCGCGGTCAGATCCATCGTCCCGTCCGAGCGTACGTAGCGGGCCTCGAATGAAATCAACTGCGAGCCGGGGCCGGAAAAATCGGCAACGCTGGGCAGCGCTTGTATCGGATCGAAGTGAGCCGGGTCGCCCTGGACAGGCGCGGTGATGGCATAGCCGGTGCTGGGATCAAAAGGCGAGGCTTGCAGTTGGGGCAGGAGTGTGCTCATGGCCGCTGCGTTTGGGTAGCCTTGCGGGTACGAGATGCTTGCCATCCCAACACTTCCCATTGCCGCGTTGACGATGCTGATGATGGCGATGATGAATACAATGATCAGCACGCTACCGAGCACTCCCGCGATGATGATCCATTTCAGGCAGCCGCCGCTGCGGCGTGTATTGGGGTCCGAAGGATTGGTCATGAAAAGTTTCCTCGTTTCTGCAATGGATTGTCTTGACGCTGAGAGCCTATCACTGGCGCGTCAACAGATCGTCAATTGACGGCTATTTGCGACTATTTGGGAATGATCCCCTGGCTATCCAGATAAGCTGCCAGAATTTCTGCCTGTTTGCGGGCGCCGTCTGCCGTCT
>DATGFK010000210.1:0-5275 GCA_035309185.1 Aggregatilineales bacterium | reverse complement strand
ACACGGTTCCGTTCCTTCTGGCCCCAGCCCCAAACAGACCATGCCCGCCTGGGGTGACGAAGGCAAGCTCAAGCCACAGGATATCGCGAACGTTATTGCTTACATCATCAGCCTCAACCCAATCGAAGCTACTGCGGCTCCTACGAAGTCCGGCCAGTAACAGAATGAATATGGGGCGGGTTTACCCTCAACCCCGATAACCCCTTCGCCCATCTTATGGGCGAAGGGGAATCAGATCGTACGTGACAGCCCAACCGCCCCTCGCCCGTCTGCGGGCGAGGGGTTGGGCGTGATGGCAATTACACGTTTAGATTCACCTCGGCAGCAGGCTGGAATCCAGGATCAGGACATAGCCGGGAACGAGCGAGACGTTCGCCATCATCTCGTTGTAGGCGTCCATGCCCACCTCTGAGGTACCCCACAGGCCTGGCACGCGGTACTGCTGTGCGTTCAGCACGACCCGGCCCCGCTGCTCGTTGTATTGATCGGTGTTGGCGATCACGCTGATCATGTCGTTGCCCTTCGCCCGCGAGTAGACCAGGATACGCGGGTTATCGCTGTAGCCCATCAGGAACGATTCCGGCGTGGATTCGGTGAACAAGCTGTTATAGCGGTGTCGGATTTCCAGCGCATAGCGCACCGACTTCACCATGTTTTCGGGGCTGCACCAGTTCAGCGCCCTGGGACTAAACAGTCCCAGGCGATCCGGCCCGTACTGCGCAATCTGCTCGTTGCTGAAGCCTACGCCCGTGTTGACCGCCTCGCTTTCGCCCAGCTCGAACCCCGAAAAGATGAAGGGAATCGTCGGCAGCGTGATAGCAATCGCCAGAGCGTAATGCGAATAGGCCAGTCCAGGGAAGCGGGAGGCCGCGCGCGGCGTGTTGTGGCTTTCCGGCGCGGCAAAGAACGGGATCGCGAAGTCGCCGTGGGCGATGGATCGCACCAGGGTGGCGAGTCCGTGCGGCTCGTGAGAGGACAGCACCCACCAGCCCATAACGACGTTATAGCCTTCTTCGCGGCTGGCTGGCGTTACCGTAAAGTTTTCGTCCCAGAACGCAAAATCGGGATCGATCCCGCGTGCGGCGGCGACAATGCGCTGCTTGAGCGGCATCGGCAGCGCATGGCCCATGTCAATCATCACGCCGTCAATGCCGAAATTGCGCTGGTAATGCGGGATGACTCCAATAATGGCCTGCCACAAGGGTTCGTTGACATTTTCGGGGCGAGCGAATTCAGTATCATACGTGCGCAGGGTGTTATAGGCCATGTAGTTAAAGTCGGGATGGTTGTACATGCGCAGGTAGGTGACGTCCGTCCAGGGCGGCTGGTTGTCGTCCAGGGGCCAATCCGTAAAGGCGCCCGGTACGCGCACTTTCATGCCATCGTCCAGCGTTGCGAAGATGCGCCCATTCTCGACGGAAATCTGTTCCTTGCGCGGCGGCTGCGTATACATGGCCCGGTAATGCTCCGATGGCGCAGGCAGGTTACTGAAATCCCCGGCAGTCAATTTGCTGCGGATCAGGCCCAAAGTGTCAGGCGCGAAGTTGGGGGTGCCAAAGGCGTTCAGGCGACCCGTGCCACGTCCGGTGCGGTCAGGGATGTCTGCCCGAATCCAATAGAACCAGTCAGGGTGTTCACAGATCCAATCGCTGTCCCTGGCCCCGGTGCGCAGGACAAATTCCAGGATCACACGCAGTCCCAGCAGATGGGCCGCGTCCACGTAGGCGGCGAACAGTTCATCGGCTGATAGCCCCAGCGCCGGTTCGTCCAGCGTCGGGTCGATCTGGTAGGGGTTGCGGATGGCATACGGAGAGCCGAGCGTCCCCTTGCGTCCATCCTGCCCGACAGAGGTGATCGGCAGCAGATGCACCGTATTGAAACCCATGCCGCGAATGTAGGGCAGCAGGGCGATGCACTTGAGCAGAGAACCCGTTTCACGCCAGCCGTCGTCGTTGGGGCCGATTCGAATCTGCCCGTCGCCGTCGTGATCAAAGGCGCCCGTCACGCGCGGGAACAGGTTGTAGACGACGGCCTGCCGTGACCACTCTCCGGCCCCTGTACCCTGGATGCGGGCCTGTGGCTCCGAGTGGGCAATCTCCGAGAGACGTTCCAGGTAAAACGCATACGGGTCTACGGCTACGGAGGCAGGATCAATACCGCCTGTCCACAGCCCTGGCACCTGGTAGGGCTGGCTGGCCGGATGCGCCCGCGTTTTGAGCAGTTCCAACAAATCCGATAACGAGGCCAAGACAACTCGATCTCCAGGCAATTGCAACGACGAATGCAGCGACGACTTTTGCAGGCGCCTCTGCTGACTGACGATTGATTTAACCCGCCGAACAGCATTTCGATGTGGACGTTATCAATTATAATTTGCGCCGAAGATTTGCTCAAGGAGCGGGCCGATCTTGGCCCGCTGTGGGATCAGCACGTCCTGTCCGTTATAGTTCAAGCCGGTCAGATACGACCAGTCAATCACGCCCTGGTGGATATTTTGAGTTGGAATATCCTTCATGTACACCGCCAGGCTGAGAAGCTGGGACAGGCTGAGATCGGTGTGCAGGCCGGTGCTGAGTTGGTTCCACAGGTCTGGCGCGCGCAAAACCAACTGCGGCAGCAGGTTCAGGTTCAGGATTTTCGCCCGCGCGGCCATGAGGATTTGCTGCTGGCGCCTGGCGCGGTCAAGGTCATCCGTCTGGTGGCGAGTCCGAGCGTACTTTAAGGCCAGGGTTCCGTTCATGTGTATCATCCCGGCGGGGATATACAGTGGATCATAGCCATCGTACATATTCGGGTAGGCCGGATCGTTGATGGTGGTTGGCACGTTAATGTCCAATCCGCCCAGGTCGTCAATGCCATTAATGACCGCCGTGAACTCGTACACGACGTAATTATTGATGCGGATTCCCAGGTTATATTGGGTGGCTTGCACGGCAAGCTGCGCGCCATAACCGGGGCGGGCCAGCTCGCCGATCACGTAAGCGGCATTGATCCGCTGCAAACCGTAAGAGTTTCTGACGACTGTATCCGTTGGAATTTCTACAAACATATCCCGTGGGATGCTCAAGACGCCGATGCTTTTGGCGGTTGGATCAATGCTGATCACCATCATCGAGTCGGTGCGGAAGGCAGTGCCAGCCTCGCCCGGGCGCTTATCCAGGCCCATCATCAGGATCGTCAGGCGGTGCGTTCCATCCCAGGGCTGAATGCCCAGGCCAATCGTCGCCGTTGGCGCAGGCGTGGCGCTGGGGCCGGGCGGCGCCGTAGTTTTCGATTGGGCGGTGCTGGTTGCGGTGGCCTGCGCCACAATAACCTGCGGGGTGCGCAGGATCACAAATGCGCCCAGGCTTAGCGCCAGTGTGGTACTGATGAGAAAGACCGCCAATCCGACAAATAGCCAGTTGAATCCCCGTCGCCGCGCGCGCGCCCTGGGATGGGCAGGCGCGCCGCCGGGAACCGCATAGCCAGCGACATACGGGTTCGGCGGGATGGGCGCTGGCGGCGGCGTATACACCGGCGATGGGATGGTAGGGCCGCCCAGGTTGCGAGCCGGGTTGGAATTCGGCAGCGAAGCCTGATCGGGCCGGAGGCCGGGCAGGGTGTTGTCCAGTTCGGGGATGGCGTATTCGTAGCGGCGCGGCTCGTCCGTCCGCGCCGACATCTGCGTAAATTCAGACTCGCTGGCGCCCCGGCGCACTTCAGGCTCTTGCGGCTGCGGAATATCTGGCTGACCTTCGCTCTGGCTGCGCCGGGTGGGTTGTTCTGACAAAAAAACGCTCCATACTTCGCGACAAACTCCATTATACAGGGATCGCAATCCGATGCGGCTGACGATCACCTTACGCTTCGCGCACGTGCGCCGCCGACTCGGACGAAGCGCGCACAGGCTGGCTGGCGCTATACCTTCGGAGTTGTCTCCATTTCAGCGCTTGTCGCCGTAGGCACGGACAGCTTTTTACCTCGCGAGTCAAGTGGCTTCCAATCGGGCGCCAGTAGCGCCGCCAGAAGTACCATTCCTAACGCGCCTATATGTTCAGCCTCGTGATAACCTTGCCAGTAGGCAACTGCTAATCCTAAGCTCACAATAACATAGATTAAAGTACGGACTGCGCCTGCCTTGCGCATCGTAAATGCCGTTGGAACATAACTATATTGCAAAATGTAGGGTGTCCACACAGGGCTAAGTTGAATTCCGAGCGTTTTGTAATCATCTAATCTGTTCCGTCGCACGAATATAATGAATACTGTTGCAATAACAGCACCGACCAATCCATATCTGGCGAGAACAGAAATGGACCAATCAAGGGGTATCTGTATTTGCCGCATAAATTGTGGGTAAATCGCCAATGATATGAGCGAGACGATTCCCGCAACCAGGAATGCTTTCCAATCTCGTATCTTGATAGCGGCCCAGCCATCGAACACCAAGAGCACGATCACAGATTGAGGCTTGCAGGTTAGAAGAAGCCATGCAACACCACGGAGCCAGCCGCTGCGCGCGCGATATAAGAGCCATAATCCAGGCCCAATCATGAGCCATTCAGCATTCGATGATGCCAGTAAGGTTATGAATGCCGGCGTAAATAAGAGCAACAAGCCAGGAGGCGTCCCTAAGTCAAGCATCATTGTGGCAAATATAGCAACGTCAAGCGCTAACCAGGTTTCAATGGGTTGGCGGTAAACAGGTGTTAGAAAAATGATAGACCAGGGAGGGGAAAAATAGCCTTGTACAGAGTATGGACTCTGTCCATTCCAGGCGGCTTGCACACCATGCGTAAATGTATAGTAATCTACATCGTTGAATGGGTGGATCACCAACCGGGCGCTGATGAAAATCACGATAAACACAGCGCCAAGAAAGAGCGGGCGCTTAATGCTGTCCAGGGCATTGTTGTGCGAAGTTGTTGTGGGAGCCTGCAAGATGGTCAGTCGCTTCGCTGCTGCTTATTGGTTAGGCATTCGATGGCGCGTTCGGGCCTTCAGCATCCGTTAAGGCATCTGGCGCTGGCGCCGGAGGTATCGTGGGCGGCACGGGAATATCCGACGCATCGCTTGCTGGCGCTGTTGGCGACGCTGGCGGCTGGGTCTTGTCCAGGATTCGGAAGGCGCTTTCCAGGTCACGAGGCCTCGAACCGGGCAGCGGGATCTCGACGCTGGGCCGAATCTCATTGTTGCGAGCGCGTTGTGCCGCCTGCAGGCGCTCCCGGAAGTTCGGCGGCGCCACAGGAAGCGTATCCGACGGATCAAAGGGCGATCCGTTGGAAGGTTCTGCGGG
>DATGFK010000209.1:0-2095 GCA_035309185.1 Aggregatilineales bacterium | reverse complement strand
CAGCCTGCCGTTGCAAACAGCAGATAGCCGACTCCGCTGCACACGAAGGCGATCCAAACGGCCTGCCGCAACCGCGTCTGATGGTGGCCCACGACACGCTGCACGATCAGCGGCCCGACCAAAGCGCCCATGCCGCGCGCGGCGTATAGCAATCCGATACCGGCATCTCCGGCCCTGAACACGGTTGTGCCGAAGATACTCAGCAGAACGATCACGCCTCCGGCGAGACCCCAGCCTGTCTTGACGGCCACCATCACAACGGCTGGCAAATAGCCCCGTAAGTAGCGCAGGCCATCCACAAAATCGCGCCAGGGCGTAATGGCCCGCTCAACTTTTGGACTGGGGATGGCTATCGTCGCGATAATCGCCCCGGCCACCAGGAAAGAGATCGAATTGATGATAAAAGCCGCATCGCGTCCAAACAGTGCAGCTACCAATCCTCCTAGCGCGGAACCCACCATTGCCATAATGCCCCAGGTTGCCCCGCTTAAGGTGTTCGCGGCGAAGAGTTGATCTTTGCTGACGACGTTAGGAATGCTGGCCGAGGCAGCCGGGCCAAAAAAGGACGCCGAAATGATCAGCAGTGCGCTGCCCGCGTAGATCAGCCAGACATTGTCGGCACTGTGTACGAGCAAGAATAGTAGGGCCAATACCGTAGACACCAGGTTCGTCACAATCATGATGGTGCGACGATCAAAGCGATCCACGATGGGCCCAGCAATGGGCGTCGCGAAGAATTGAGGCGTCGTGCTGCTGATGATCACCAGGCTCGCGCCGAAGCCGCTGTTCGTGAGGTGGAGCACAAGGCCAAGCAGCGCGACGTTGTTGAACCAGTCCCCGCCTGCCGAAATGAGCTGAGCCGTCCACAGCCGCCGAAAACGATCATTTGTCTTGAGTAGTTCCAGTGCGCCAACGGGGCGTGACTGCGCTACGGCTGCGGAAACCGACATCTCATCTATCCTATTCACAATACGCCCAGGCACAGTCGAACTGTAGTTGGGGTCAAGAGGCTACCATTATAGCAATACCACGCCAGAAACCTCGCGAAATCAAATCGGCCAACTGTTCATCATTTCAGCGCTGAATAGCCGCGTATGGCAGCCGCCCCAAATTCCTATGCGCCAGCCAACAGAATCAGGTTACAATCACTTGCCCAGAGTAGTTGGATGCTGTGCGCTGATTTTGCAGCGTTTAATTGACTTGCCGTAGCAGGGCAGACACCAGTCGTGACGTGCTGGCCTCAACCATTTCCTTGCAACCACCCGATTCACATAGGGATCAATAATGTGCGGTATAAAGCGCAGGACACGGACATGCCATGAGCGATAGTAGACCGAACGCCGAAAGCTGGAAGGTTGAACTTCACAGCCATACACAGTACTCGAAGGACTGCCTGATCCCTCTCCCGGGCGTGATCCGCACTTGCCAGAAGCGGGGCATTGACCGTATTGCCATCACTGACCACAATACGGCAGAGGGTGCCCTGGCGCTGGCGAAAATGGCTCCTGAACTGGTGATCGTGGGCGAGGAGATTATGACGACAGACGGGGAAATCCTGGCCTATTTTGTGCGCGAAACGGTTCCACCCGGCCTGACGCCCTCAGAGACAATCCAGCGGCTGCGCGATCAGGGCGCCGTGATCAGTGTGGCGCACCCTTATGATCGGCTCCGCAAAGGGGCCTGGCACGAGGACGTCCTAGAGCAAATCGTAGACAGCGTGGATGCCATAGAGGTATTTAACGCCCGCTGCATGTTCGCCGAAGATAATGCGAAAGCCGAGGCTTTTGCGAAGGCGCATAACAAACCTGCTACGGTTGGCTCGGACGGGCATATCACCTATGAGTACGGACATGCGACGCTGCGGATGCAGCCATTCGAGGGGCCGGGCGACTTTTTCCTGGCCTTGAAATCGGCTGTTCCCGAAACGCGCCCCAGTCCGTGGTGGGTTCACGGATTCAGCAGTTATGCCAAGTTTTTGCGTAAGCGAGGGTTGTCCCACATGCCCACGACAGGGCAGGGCTGATGGCTACGGTTGAAATAGCGGCGGCAATATCCGAGCCGAAGCCGCATAAACCCCTGATCCGTGGCATACGGG
>DATGFK010000208.1:0-3610 GCA_035309185.1 Aggregatilineales bacterium | reverse complement strand
ATCCACAAGGGTGGGCCGACGTGGTTCCTTGTGAAAACACCGCTCGGATTTGTGGTCTGGGCAAATGCCAACTTCTTCCGAGGGAGCCTGGTTGCCTTCCGCAACCTGCCGGTGCTCGTCCCGCCAGCCCCGCCAGGCGCCAAGGGCGCCCCGCAGGCTGCCATCGTCGGGCCACTGACGGTCGCACCACCCAGAAACTGACCCCTAACTCCCCTGTCCTCGAAAGGGCAGGGGACTGGATCAATCCTACGAATGAACAAGAAGGGCCGGATGACACTCATCCGGCCCTTGTTATTGAGATGGCATCACAAAAACGTAGACTGCCGGAGACTCCCTCACCCCAGCCCCTCTCCCGCATACGGGCGAGGGGAGGCGCTGCCAATTTCGATCCGACTCCCCTTCGCCCATTCTTATCCCACAGGGATGCCAGTGGCATGGGAGAAGGGGTAGGGGTTGAGGGAGTCTCACCCCACCCGATTCGGGTCGATCACGTATTCCCACCAGTTGTGCGAGATTCCGTTGGTTTGCCCCACACTGTGCGGAAAGTGACGATGCCACCAGCGGTGATGTTCGCGGATGTCGCCGTTGCCCCACTCGGCGCAGGTGACGGTTCGCGCTTCGCCGGAAAGATCGGGGAAGCGATACCACGTATCACAGCGGCTTTGGACGGGACGCCGATTCCCCCAATCGTAGTCACGGACGCTGTTGGGCGCGAAGTGGACGTTGCCCACCTCGGCCCGGCCCGGAAACTTCTGGTCATAGCGGGTAAAACGCTCGAACAAATTGGCGTCGCCGCGCTGGCGCTCAAATACTTTCATGAGGATGGATTCGGCGCGATGGCCCAGGTCTTCCAGCATTTCCCCGACGCCCCGCTCGTAGTTGAAGCCCATGATCACGAACCGTTTGGCGGCGTGCTGGGTACCTTCCAGGGGCGGCGCATTACACCAGAACGCGCCCGGCCCGGCCATGATCGACTCGTAGTAGCCGCCGTAGGGGAAGCCGAACAGCCATACTTCGTCAATCTTGTCGGCGTTAATTCGCTCGATCATCTCGAAATCGCGCACCAGGCGCAGGTAGTCTACTCCGTCGGGATCGTGGAATTTGCGACTCTGCCACGCTCGCCAGTAGCTTTCCTCCGTATAGACGAAACCGTCGCGCTTGACCGGGAAGGCGTCAACCTCGATGCGCTGGACAATCTGGTAGTTGGCGTAGCCAAAACTGCACCAGCGAATGTCCTCGATATACTGCTGCGCCAGCCGATCCGGGTCGTTCCAGCCGAAAATCTGCTGCGCCTTGCGTCCGCCCTGCACGCGAAAGACGGGATTGTGGAAAATCATCAGCACGCGCGGATGTACCGGCAGCGGCAATGGCTCGTCCGGGCCAACCATCGCCGGTTGCGATCCCTGGCTCGTTCCGAACAATTGCCGGAAGATGTCCATACGTCTTGCCTCCGATCAGTCTGTGATGAATATTCTACGCTGACTTGAACTGTTATAGTTATTTTCAGCACCTGGAACCGTCAAGAGGAGGCGATATGCGACAAAACCGTCCGCTGGTCTGGCTGTGGGGTCTGGCGCTGGCCGGGCTGTTCTCAACGCTGCTGATGGCAGGCACGGAAATTGCGGCGCTACCGGCTCTGATGCAGACGACGGCGCAAGCCACCGGCTCTGTGACAGAGCCGGTCACTGCAACACCCATCGCGCTCCCGTCCCCGCTATGCGTGGCTCCCGCAAAACCGACAACCGCGCAAACCGAAGGCCCATTTTACAAGGCCGGTTCGCCGGAGCGTGCTTCCCTGCTGGAGCCTGGACTCAAGGGCGTTCCGATCCTGATTACCGGCTATGTCCTGGCAACAGACTGTACGCCCATCGCGCACGCCTGGCTGGATTTCTGGCAAGCCGACGCGAGTGGCAAATATGATAACCAGGGTTACCGGCTGCGCGGTCACCTGTATACAGACCAGACGGGGCAATTTACGCTGACCACGATTATGCCCGGCGAGTATTCACCTCGGACGGTTCACATTCATGTCAAAATCCAGGCTCTTGGCGGCCCGGTCTTTACCACGCAGTTCTACTTCCCGAACGTGGCCGCCAACGGACGCGATACGATTTTCAGCCCCGACCTTGTCCTGTCGCTGTTAGACACGCAATCCGGCAAGATCGTCACCGCGACGCCGCTGGCAAAGTCAGCCGCCATCCAATCCCCGACGCCAGCCGCGACTCAGGATGTAAACGCGACCCCGGTGATCTATACCATTAATGTGGTGGTAAAGACTCGTTAGGCATCCGCTCTCCGCTGTCCCTTCTCCTAATTCTGACGGGAGAAGGGACATTTCAGGCGCACAGCCTACGCCCCCGTGATGGATGTCCGCTGACTCCCCGCTGGCGGCGCTAAAAACTCCCATTTTCGCCAATAATGAATAGCAAAGAAACTTTCCTATTCAGGAGGTACGAATGGCTGGTTTTCGCTTCGCCCGAAGAGTCCTGTGGCTGGCGGCTTGTCTGCTGGCGCCCGTGGTAATGCTCATTGCAGTTCCGCCCGTCACGGCGCAGGGATCGCTCGATCCGACGCCAACGCCAATCCCGACCGCGATAGGTACTGCTCCAGCGACGCCGGAGTCCAGGACGGTCAACAATCTCACAGAGATAACGATGGTGATGGTGCCTCCCGGCTGCTTTATGATGGGCAGCACTGATCAACAGGTTCAGGATGCCTACAATGACGCGAAAAAGCGCGAGGCTTCGATCACGACCGATGTGTTCAAGCCGGAGCAGCCCGCGCACACAGTTTGTATAACGAAGGGCTTCTGGATCGATCAATACGACGTGACCAACGCCGCCTACTACGACTTCATCAAAGCGGGCGGCTATCACACTGACGCATATTGGTCAGCCGATGGATTGGCCTGGCGGCAAGCAAAGAACATCACTGGCCCCGGCCAGACCGACGATGGCAAGCTGGATTGCGCCAAAGCGTCCAGCGACGGAGATCAGCCGCGTGTGTGTATAAGCTGGTACGAAGCCCAAGCCTACGCGACCTGGCGCACGCAGACTTCACAAGATGGCTTCACTTACCGTCTGCCTACCGAGGCCGAATGGGAATACGCGGCGCGTGGCCCGCAGGCGCTCATCTATCCGTGGGGCAATACCTTCAAAGCGGATTCTGTCAATTTCTGCGATAAACGCTGCACCGAAGTCTGGCGGGATACCAGCGTTGACGACGGTTACACGTATGCGTCGCCAGTAGGCCATTACCCGGACAACAAAAGTTGGGTGGGCGCCTATGACATGGCAGGTAATGTCTGGCAGTGGACAGTAGATTGGTACAGCGCGACGTACTTTGCATCCAGCCCGGCCAACGATCCGCTCGGTCCGGAGAGTGGCACCTACCGGGTCGTGAGGGGCGGCGCATTCCTGAGTACCCCACACAACACACGCGCTGCGGGCCGCAGTTACACGCATTTCCCTTCCGATGGCAGGCGAATCTACATCAGCTTCAGGCTGGTGGCGACTATCGCGAGCCAGTGAGGTCTGGCATTATCCTGAGACGGCACAGGCGCGTCAAATGCCTGCTGCATTACCCGTTCACACGGGCCGGATTGCTGCCC
>DATGFK010000207.1:0-6115 GCA_035309185.1 Aggregatilineales bacterium | reverse complement strand
ATCATCAAGCCCCAGGTAGACAATCGCGTAACGGATGTAGGCAATGGGATCGAGGCTTTTGAGGCCTGTGATGACCATATCGCCTACCACACGGCTGGACACTTCGGAGCGACCGAGCGACTGCAAATACGTCTCAACTCCCACCGCCAGCCGGTCTACTGCCCCGGCTGAGATGGGGCGCTTGGCACAGGCATTCCAGATGCCGCGTTTCAACTTCTCGCGGTCAAACTCTTCACGGTTGCCGTCTCCCTTGATCAGGACGGGAGTTGTCGCCAGCGGACGTTCGTAGGTTGTAAATCGCTCACCACAGCCCAGGCACTCGCGTCGTCGCCGGATACCGTTCTTAATATCTGTTGTATCCAGGACTTTCAGCTCATCGCTGCCGCAGTACGGGCACTGCATGGTGGCTCCAAGGTGAGTAAAGGGCCAACTATTGGCCCTGGGCGAAAAGGACGCGCTCAAGCAATATGGTCGCGTCCGCATATCCCACATATAGGGGTATCCCTTCGCGGATGCCCTATATATGGTGGTATTGTAGGTCTCTACTGTAACACGAATTCCGTTCTAACACAAGTCTCTGCTGAGTAGGAATTCGGTTTAATTTCAGTAAGTAAAATCAGTTTACAGGCAATTGGCGATCCAGGCAAGTGCAGATCAGGTTAAGATTTTTGCACAAAGCATTAAGCTCGCGATCTTTCGGGAACAATCGAAAAATTAATGATCAGAGCAACGAAAGACAAGTTAACTTTAAGCCTTGTTTGGTTTGTGAATGCCAACCATGTATAGAACACTTATACACAAACCAAAAATCCTCGTAATCCCTGTCCCTTACGCGCAAAGCACGCTAAGATTATAGCCTTCAAGGCTGGAAAGCAAGGGGCTATTTTTATGACTTATTATCACCTGGCTCAGATCAATATTGGCCGTGTCCGCGCCCCCGTTGACGATCCGATCATGGAAGGCTTTATGGCTCGCCTGGACGCGATTAATGCGCTGGCGGAAGCCTCGCCGGGCTTCGTGTGGCGCTTGCAAACCGACGCAGGTAACGCCACTGACATTCACGTGTACGAGGACGAGCGGCTGCTCTTGAATATGTCGATCTGGGAAAACATTGACGCGCTGTCCGAGTTCACCTATAAATCCCTGCACGCGGAGCCGCTCCGGATGCGCAAGGACTGGTTCGAGAAGATGGATGTCCCCTTCGTGGCGCTGTGGTGGATACCCGTCGGGCAACTCCCGACGGCGCTTGAAGGCAAGGAGCGCCTCGCCCATTTGCACCAGCATGGGCCGACGGCCAGGGCCTTCAATTTCAAGACGCGCTTTCCCATGCCGGAGGGCGAGGTCGCCCGGTGAGCGTTAAAACGCCCGACTCGCAGGGAAAATTTTGGGACAGCATGTCTGAGCAGACTCAGCCCGTCGCGGAGGCGCTGCGGCTGGTCGAGTCGCTGTTTAGCGTAACCGACATCCAGGGCCGGGATGTGCTGGATGCGGGCTGCGGTGCGGGCGACTTCACCCTCGCGCTGCAAAGCCTGGGCGCCCGCCACGTCACGGCCTTTGACTTCAGCGCGGGGCGAATGCACGAACTGGCCCGAAGTAACCCGTCAGGCTCCTATGCTCAGGCCAGCCTGAGTGAACTGCCTTATACTGCCGAAAGTTTTGACCTGATCTGGGCCTGGGGCGTGCTGCATTACGTACCCGATACGCGCAATGCTCTGAAAGAAATTGCCCGCACATTGCGCCCCGGCGGCTGCGCCATCATCCACACCTTGCGCAAGGGATTCTGGTCGTCGCTGGAATTGGGAAGTCGCAACGTGTTGAGCCGCACGCCACAGCGACTCCAGCCCCTGGCCCTGAATGCAGGCGAGCGCGTAATCCCGCTGATGTCTCGCCTGATGACAGGGCGCAGCGCTGCCCAGCAAACGTCGAAGACCATCCGGCAGAAGCTGCTGGAACGCCTCTTTGTCCCCACGACGCTCACTACCTTCTCGCTGCCTGATCTCGCGTCCGGCCTGGGCGACTGGCTGGAAGTCCAGGAGGTACACCCGCCGGTGCCGGATCTATTCAAGCGCGATATGTCCATCACGGTGATTGCGCGCAAAAGAGCGTAATTCCCTGACCCAATTCATTCAAATTTTGCTACTAACCTGTAAAGTCTGATGTGAACAAGCTGCTTGCGATGCTTTGAACGTTTGTGCAACACTGCAATAGCATCCAGTCGATAGGAGAACTGTCACCATGTCCGAAAACAAGACCGTACCGACTGATAAGAGTGTGCAGGCATTTCTGGATAGTGTCGAGGACGACCAGAAGCGCGCGGATTCCTGGACACTGGTGCAATTGATGCAGGACATTACCGGCCTGCCGCCTCAAATGTGGGGCGGCGCGATTATTGGCTTTGGCAAGATTCATTACAAATATGCCAGTGGTCGCGAAGGGGATATGATGCTAATTGGGTTCTCACCGCGCAAACAAAACCTCGCCCTGTACGCAATATCTGGGTCTGACGAATATGAAACATTGCTCACCAAACTCGGTAAATATAAGCTGGGGAAAGGCTGCTTGTATCTCAACCGACTCAAAGATGTCGACATGGGGACACTGAAGGAAATGATTCAGCGAGCTGTCGAGCATACTCGCAAAGTCAACCCGAGTTAGGGGTGGAATTTCAGACCGACACGAGCCAAAGATCTCAACAGATGGCACCCCACCCCGGCAAATGCTCCGCGGAAAGAAGAATTGCCTATACTGAACAGATATAGATTAAAAATGCCGCTTTGGAGGAAATCATGAACAACGGATTTAAGGGCTTGATGGACGAAGTCATGTACGACAACGTCGA
Organism: Aggregatilineales bacterium; assembly: GCA_035309185.1. Lineage (GTDB taxonomy): Bacteria > Chloroflexota > Anaerolineae > Aggregatilineales > UBA2796 > DATGFK01. Next base: position 3,276 of record DATGFK010000207.1, on the reverse strand, counting down.
CTCCGCACGAGACCGGGCCACCTGGGACGGGGCAAGCCTGATCGAGCGCAACACGTTCGGCAAGGTCTTCGGCGTCATCGAAGGCGCCCTGGCGGTGATCGCTTTTTTGGGGTGCATGTTCATCTCGAATCTGACCCAGCACAGCCAGTTCCTGATGTACGTCCTCGGTCTGCTGTGGCTGATCCCGTTCATAGTCGTGGGCGGGCTGCTGGCCCGGTTCCGTCACCGGCTGTTTGTCCGCGTGCGCGGCATCCTCAGCAGCTTCATGGGCGGCAATCGCTTATAGGGTTTACACAAGCCTTGATTCGAACCAAAACGATATAGCCTTCAATGCGTTGAGCCGGGCTAATCCCCGGCTCAACCGATACAGCAATGCAGCAATGCTTATGCGAAGTCCGATGTCGTGCCCTAGATGTGGCTGAGGAAGCCCGTGCCGTGCGTCTGGCGGGAGATCCAGGGGCCGACGTAGGGAACCTGGTACCACTTGCCCTGGCTGGCTTCCCATGCCCCGTATAGACCGAAAGCCACCATGCCGATAGGCATACCCAGCGAGGCAACGGCAAATACGAGGAATGCCACCCACACAAACGGGATGATCAGGACGCCTACAATCGTAATCGCCAGTATCACCGTGATCAGCACGGCCAGCAGTGCGCCGACCACCAGCGCGATCACCCAGCCTACGGTGCCCAGGACTTGCAGCGCAAAGGCTTGCAAGGCGTGATAGGCTACAAACTCCGACTTGTCGCGGAAGTAGAAGTAGATACCCAGCGGGATAAACAGCGTGACCAGGGTCGCCAGGCCGCCCGTCGGGATGCCGATCAGCAGCGAGACCAGTACGCTGGCTTCGGCCAGCATGGCCCAGGTGCGCTCCTGGTCGGTCAACGTGCCAGAGTAGAGCGACGCAGAAGGCGCACGTTTGGCCTTGAATTCACCATGCGACGAGAAGTAGGTGCCAGAGGCATCCTTGACTTCTGCCCCTTCGCCGTCCCGAAAGCCCTGGTATTTGCGCTCATAGTCGCGCACCAGAGCATCCACTTCCGGCGCCGCGTCGCCAGAAGTGGGCGTCGGCGTCACCGGAATTTTGAAACTGGGCGCAGGGGATGGTGTCCCTTGCCCGTTGTCGTTGTTAAGATTGTCTGTCATCGTGACCTTCCCCTCGAAATGAGTTCGTGTGTATGGCTGTTTCCTGAACAGGAGAGCGCTTATCTTGCGTTCTTGTTAAATATTACGCACGTCACAGGATAAGGTTGCGCTTGATCCTTCGCCAAGTCCGGCTCTCCACAAATAGGGGCCAATCGGATAGAATTGCGGCGCAGGGCTGAGCGCCTGTCTAACTGAGAAAGTTGAGAAAGTGAAAGGGAACTCATGAATCTTTTGAAGCGAGTAGAAGTACTGAGCTTTATCTTCCTGGCAACAATCCTGGCCGCCTGTGGCGGAGGAGCCACTGCCAACACGCCGGGCGCGACTGTGGTGAGCAACACGGCGGCAGTCGTCCCAACGGCTATCCCGGCGGCGTCGGGCGATATGGCAACCGCCATCGCGCGGGCCAATGCCACGCAGGGGTCGCCGTGTGTCGGCGCGCAACCTGTCGCCGGGGAAAATATCCAACCCAACGGCGGTGGCAAGTGGACGGCCCCCGCACAGGTCATTGACGCGACTCACACCTACTGCGCCATTTTTACCACCACCAACGGACGGATCGTGGCGGAACTTTTCTCCAGGATTGCGCCCCAGAACGTCAACAACTTTGTGTTCCTGGCGAAACAAGGCTACTACGAGAACATCACCTGGCACCGCGTGATCCAGGGCTTCATGGCTCAGAGCGGCGACCCGACAGGAACAGGCGCGGGTGGGCCTGGCTATGGCAATATCCCGCTGGAAATGAACCCTGCCGTGACCTATGACCGCCCCGGACGCCTCGGCGTGGCACGCACCAACGATCCGAACTCGGCGGGCAGCCAGTTCTTCATCACCTTTGCGCCGCAGTCCGCCCTCGATCCTGGCCCCAACGGCCCCGGCTATACTATTATGGGGCAGGTGGTCGAGGGACTGAACGTCGTCAACCAGATCAAGATTCGCAACGTTGACCAGAACCCGAACCTCCCCAAGGGCGACACCTTGATTTCGGTGCGCGTGGTAGACCTTGGCGCAGCCGGTGCCGCACCTTCAGCACCGGCTACTGCTGCGGCCACACTGGCTGAACCATCGCAGGCGACCGCTCAGGCAACGCAGTAAAGAATGCTGACCTCACCCCCTGTCCCCCATCCCCTACCCATTGTCTTCATGCGAGGGACGGGGATAGGAACGGCTTATTGTAGGGACAAGGCAGGCCTTGTCCGTCTCGAAGTCCCTCCGTGCTTCGTGGGTTCAGGAGCGGAAGACTCCCTCACCCTAAATCCCTCTCCCGCTGGCGGGCGAGGGACTGACGGACGTTTTCCACCCCTCGCCCAGTTGCTGGGCGAGGGGCCGGGGGTGAGGGTGGGGGGAGCTTTGCCTCGATGACTCTTCTCCTCGGTATCGAGACCTCGTGCGACGAAACGGCGGCGGCAGTAGTCGAGGATGGTCTGCGCATCCGATCCAGCGTCGTCGCTTCTCAGATTGACGTTCATGCGCAATACGGCGGCGTGTTCCCGGAGGTTGCCTCGCGAATGCACGTCGAGGCGATCATGCCTGTGACACGCCAGGCGCTGGAACAGGCGCACGTGACGCCTGCCGACCTGGATGCCATCGCCGTGACGCGCGGGCCAGGACTGGCCGGGTCACTGCTGGTCGGCGTGAACTTTGCCAAGGGCCTCGCGCTGGGCTGGGCTAAGCCGCTCGTCGGCGTTAATCACGTCGAAGGGCATATCTACAGCCTGTGGTTGACCGAAGGCGCGGACCACATCCAGTTCCCCGTGCTGTGCCTGGTCGTCTCTGGCGGACATACGGAACTGCTGCTGATGACCGGACACAGTCAGTACCGGCTGCTCGGCGACACGTTGGACGATGCCGCCGGGGAAGCCTTCGACAAAGTGGGTCGGCTGCTGGGTCTGCCCTATCCAGGCGGCCCGGCCATTGAGAAGGCGGCGCGAGAAGGTGATCCGGAAGCCTATCACTTTACGCGCCCCATGCAGGATGAGGGCTACGATTTCAGTTTTTCCGGCCTGAAGACCGCCGTGATGCGCGCTGTACAGCCTCCGGTTGCTGGCCCGCGACGCCCTGGCGGCGAGGCGATGGAGCCGGGACACCTGGCTCCTGGCGTGAAGGTCGCCGACGTTGCTGCCAGCTTCCAGG
>DATGFK010000206.1:0-2810 GCA_035309185.1 Aggregatilineales bacterium | reverse complement strand
GGAAAACGCAGTCGTCGCAAGAATTCCATAGGGATCATTCCCGATAGAGATAGCCGGAATTGAACCGCAGCCACTCACGAAATTTGTGAAGAATCTGTAAGTGTTTTCAACAACACTATCACCGAACACTGGCGTCATCAGTTTATCCATCCAGTAGCCAAGTGTTGCGGGCCAAAGCGCGCATTGCATCGCACGCGCTCGCAGTTGATCGCTGCTCCCGCTGTTGTGGACACGGGCGAGAACAGACGGATTGATACCGATCAGTTCGGCAAGCCACTGGCCGTCTTGTTTTCGCATGGGATCGCCGGTCAAACTAAATAACGCTTGCTGTTTCCGGTCATCAAAACTCTTGTCAGGGTCATCGACCCGTGTGTAGCCAGTTTTATTCCCGGTTGTATTATGCGTTGGCGTCCCCTGTGGGATCATGGACAGACCGCTGTGGCCGAAGTGATGGTGTTTGAAAAGATCTTCGAGGGCAGTCTTGCCATCCGCGTCGCTCAAGCTTAGCTGCAGCCCAAGTACCAGCAAACGATCAAAACCACTGGCTGCTTGCCCGTCCGTCAGATCGATCCGTAGGGCCATTCCTACCTCGACTGCCCGATCAAAATCGACCATCCATTGCAACTCGTCGGGAACAAACAGGTCACCACCTTGAGGATGGATAGTAGTTGTGGCGTCCCCTGATGGATCAGGACCGACAACCAGGGGCAGTGAAACCACCCCACCGATCGCTTCGATTGTCTTGACACCGTTTGTGTAGCCAAGTACCACGAACCGATCGGCCAGGAAGTTCACTCGAGGTGCCTGTGTCCACGCGCCTTGCTTTGTAAGCGGATCTCCTGGAAAAATGACAAATGTGGTTGAGAGTGCAACGTCGGTTTTCCTGAGCGGTGTCTGCGGCTTATCTGTGAGGTTATAGGGTGAATAATTAGCGATGATCTCCGCCGCACGAGCGGCGCTTGTAGCCGCCTCAAGTGCTGCTCGAGCCGCTTGCTGTTTCGCCTTCTGTGTGGCTGGGTCATCGTCAGAGAGCCAGATTGCCTGCCAATACGTTGCGGTCGCAGTCGCTTCAGCAGACGTGAGCAACGTCTGCGTAGGGATCACGAGTATCTCATCTGTGGCCTTTGCCTTGACTGGTTTTTGCGCTACATTCGTCGGTTGATAGGAATCCACGATCCACGATGCGCGCCCTGACCCATGTGCGGTGACAATCCTTCGCCAGGCAGCACGTTCGTCTGCTTCGACACCGCCCGCGCGCCACATGGCCTGCCAATAGCGCTGAGCGTTTGCCAGTTCGGTCTCCGAAAGCATCGGTTCGAAGGTATCGAGCGAACAATCATCGGGATAAATCCGCACCCATAGCTGATGCTGTGGTGAATCGTTCACGTTAACCCTTACGAAGCGCGTCTCCACCCGCACGGGTAGTAACAAAAATGGAGACCGATCGCTCATGAGGCTGACATTCTGACGTGGATCGGTGAAATTAGTGAAGTCTTCGAATGCCGCTTGTGCTGCGGTGCGGGCATCTTGTGCCTTAGCCTGTGCCGCGCGGAGGGTCTCGTCAACCTGCTTTGCAAGCGTTTCAAGTCGGGCGCTTTCAGCTACCATCGGCGGATGTATTGCGTCGAACCGGCGGATCAGGCGTTCTGTCCCGGCTTTGACGGCTTTCTGCTGTTCGACAGCCTGTGACACAGCCTCCAGAGCGACTTTCAGTTCTGCACGCGCCTTCAACAGGGCGCCCTGAGAAGTTGAGAAGTCCTGCATCGTCATAATCCAGTCTGTGTGAGCATCTCGTCGGCATGTATAGCAACTATTACCGGTGCACGATACAGCACGTAGGCCCATCGTGCAGAACTCAAAGCGGCAGCGTTGACCTGCGTATCCTCGTTGTATTGTGGCTGCTTTCCCTCAACATCAGGCGTGGGTGGCGCGACGAGAGCGACATTCGTCAGACTCGCGGCTGGAAGGAACTGGCCAGCGGCAGCACCGGGAAGCGCATCGCCCCAGGTCAGTTCGTCGAAGGTTTCGAGTGACCCTTGGCGTTCGTTTTCCAGGCCAAAGCGTGGTTCCCCCTCACGCTCCTTGACCACGATGAACCAGCCAGGATTGTCGTTAGGATTCTCTCCGGAGTCCCCTTTCGCTTCATCGATCGCCAAGTCGAAAGCGAAGAAATAGATGTCTGGGTCAATCTTTGTTTCATATAATGGAGTGCGCACCTTAGTACGCGGTGGACTGGCCTCTTCGTCAGGCGTGATTGCGACCAGGGAGCGTGGCTCGAGCGGGTCGATTGTACCATCTGCCTTGGTTGCCCATTGCGCGCGTTGAGCATAGATCACTGCCGTGGGATACTTCTTGAGCAGGTCGCCGCGAATGACCAGAACTAATTGTGCTCCCATATCCCCTGCGCTGGCGCGATTATTGTGGTCGCCGAGCTGTGAGGCTGGATCCCAGTTGTGTAGCTCAGGAATGTCATACAGACTTTCTTTGAGTTGGTCGCTGTCAAGGTTGTCACTGTTGAAGAAACTGCGTACGTCCCAAAACTGGCGGAAGTAGCTCCCTCGCTGGTCAGTCGGGAATCCATTCCACTGGAGTTTACGGGCAAATTCGTAATTGAGGCCGACCATGAAAGCCTCGATGAACTTCTGGTTTGTCTCGACCAGCGTAATGCTGTTAGACGGGATCAGATTGATATTTGGTAGGAAAAGTTCTATAGAGATAGCCTTGAGGGCTTCGTACATTGGCAGGTCAATCTTGGGATAGGCCATGACCTCAGCAAATTGAGTGCCGATTAGATCTTGTACCCAGGGCGG
>DATGFK010000205.1:0-4741 GCA_035309185.1 Aggregatilineales bacterium | reverse complement strand
CAGGTGGACGAAGCCCCGGCTGATGAACTGTGGGCGTCCAGCCAGGCGGCCCGCCTTGTTGACAGGCAGCACAGCGACGACGAACCCGTCCGTCGCCAGCCGTTCGCGGTCACGCAGCACGGTTTCGTTCACGTCGCCGATAAGGTTGCCGTCCACGCGCATATCCTGGCCTTCGACCAGTTCCCCACGGCGCGCCTGTTTGCCATCATATTCCCAGACGCGGTAGTTCTCCAGGATGAAGCGGCGCTCCTCCGGAATCCCGGTCTCGCCCGCCAGGCGGCTGTGCAGATATTGGTGGCGTACCTCCCCGTGTACCGGCATGAAGTACTTCGGACGCACGGCTTCCAGCATCATGCGCATATCTTCCTGCGATCCATGCCCAGAGGTATGGATGCTTGCCATGCTGCCGTAGATCACGAACGCGCCGCGTGCAAACAACTGGTTGATCACGCGGGCCATGCTCTCTTCCTTACCAGGGATCACGCGCCCGGACACCATCACGGTATCGCCCTGCTGGATGGAGACCAGGGGATGATTGCCGGCAGCCATGCGCGAGAGCGCCGAGGTCGGTTCGCCCTGCGTGCCCGTGGCGATAATGACCAGCTTGTTTTCAGGCAGGTTCATTGCCATTTCCAATGGGACGAGTCCCAGGCCAGCGCGCACATAACCCAGGCGCGTTGCCAGGGCCATATTCTCGTTGAGGCTGCGTCCGGCCAGCGCGACCTGACGGCCTGTGGCGTGCGCAGCATCAATCACCTGCTGAATACGCGGGATGTGCGAGGCAAAAGTCGCCACGATGATGCGGCCCGGCGCGCCCCAGAACAGCGGCTCAAGCGTCTGCCCGACGATCTTGTCGGAGGGCGTGTGGCCCGGACGGTCAGCGTTGGTGCTGTCCGAAAGCAGCGCCAGGACGCCGTCTTCGCCTTCGATCAGGCGCTCCAGGCGCTTGAAGTCCGTGGGACGCCCGTCTACCGGCGTCGGGTCAATTTTGAAGTCGCCGGTATGGACGATCTTGCCGAGCGGTGTGTCAATCACCAGCCCGCACGAGTCCGGTACAGAGTGCGTGACGTGGAACGCATTCACGGTAAACATACCCAGCGTCACCGGCTGCCGCTCGGTCAGTTGCCGCAATTCGGCGCGGATACCAAACTCACTGAGTTTGGCTTCGACCAGTCCGAGCGTAAATGGCGAGCCATAGACGGGCGCGTCAATTTGTTGTAGGAGGAATTGGATGGCGCCGATATGGTCAAGGTGGCCGTGCGTCAGCACGATACCCCGGATCATATCCTTGCGATCCACCAGATATTTGTAGTCCGGCAGGATGAAGTCCACACCGGGCATGTCGTTGGGCGGGAACATGACACCCGCGTCAATGATGATCAGATTGCGACCATACTCGATCACGGTCATGTTCTTGCCGATCTCACCGAGACCGCCCAACGGAATGATTCGCAGAACCTTCTGCTGTTTAGAAGCCATAGCTTTATTCGACTTACCCATTTCTATTATTCAGGCGTTACGCCTTGATTTCGTTTCAATTTAGAATTTGCTTTACCAGCAATACAATACGAACGGTACTTGTTCCGTGACCACACGCAACATCAGCCAGACATTAGCAACCAGTCCACATCCTGGTAAAACTTAACTCAGCAAACACTCCCAGTGGGTGCCCGTTGCAAGTCCTCAGCAATCTTACTCTGGCGTGAATGCACACCGGAGAATTTCCGCCAGTTTCACTTCTAAATTGAGGAAGCTCACTGGAAGAAATAAGTTGGGGTCGCTCATATCACTCAACAGTATAGCATAAAGTGTTTTGCTTTCAATAGGTTAGAATTAAATTTGTATCAGAAATCGTGTAAAAATCCTGCAACTTTAGGTTAAGGAATTTAGTACCACCCGCCACAATGCGTCTCAAAGCCTTAGAATCGGAAGGAGGTCAGTGGGGTTATTAGAAAAGGAGCCAGATCAAGTTTGGCGAGAGGTAATCCTTCTCATCGGATGCTTAACTTATCCTGGTACGATCCGTGCCCGTAAGACAAAGCCATGTTTGGGCTGGTTATTTCCCCTTTATGACGATACGTACACGCCTCACGTTATGGTACTCCAGCCTGCTTGCAACGCTGATCGTTGTTTTCGGCATCTCCCTGTTTGCTATCCTCAATTACACGTGGAACAACCAGGTTGAGGAAAACATGCTGTTCGTTGCGCAGCAGACAGTTGCCAACATCACGGAAAACCCAACATCCGGGCAGATCGAATTGCAGGCGCCCGAAGCGCTCGACATGATTACCTACCCGTACCTGGTGCAGGTACGGCGGGCCGATGGCACCCTTGTCACCTCCACGTCTGGCAGGCTCGACCCGTTCGACTCCGACATGCTCAAGAGCCAGGATCGCGTGGTGCGCGAAGTCATGGTTGGCAAGATTCACGCCCTGGTCATGACGCAGCCGCTCAAATCCGATCATAATGGCGCGATTGTCGGCACGGTGCAAATCCTGTCCTCTCTGACGACGATTGACACGGCGACGGAGCGGCTGTTCCGGATTATGCTGGGTGTAGGACTGGTCGCGCTGCTGATGTCGTTTATGGTCGGTTCGGTAATCGCGGGGCAGGCGCTTCAGCCTATTGACACGATCTCCCAGGCTGCCAAAGAGATCACCGCATCCGGCGACCTCAGCAAGCGCGTCCCCTATCACGGCCCTCCGGACGAACTCGGCCAGCTCACGGCCACCTTCAACGCCACACTGGGCCGCCTGGAACGCTTATTCCTGACCCAGCGGCGCTTTGTGGCCGACGTCTCGCATGAACTGCGTACGCCGCTGACGACGGTACAGGGCAATCTCGACCTCATCAAGCGTTGGGGCAACGATCCCACCTCTCTGGAAGCGATTGACGGCGAGGTCAAACGCATGTCCCGGCTCGTGGGCGACCTCTTGCTGCTGGCGCAGGCCGACAGTGGCCGCTTGCCGTTAGTCGAAGCGTCTGTCGAACTCAGCGCGGTGGCCTTCGACGTATTCCGGCAGGCGCAGGTCCTGGCGACGGAAGTGGAACTGCGCCTGGGCAGCATCGAAGCGGTACACGTGTTAGGCGATGAAGACCGGCTCCGGCAGTTACTACTCAACCTGGTCACCAACGCCATCAAATACACACCCGCCGGGGGCCACGTGATCATCAGTGTGACCCAAAACGAGGGCTTCGCTTTTATCCGAGTCAGCGACACGGGGATCGGCATTCCGGAGGAAGACCTCGCGCACATCTTTGATCGCTTCTACCGGGTGGACAAGGCTCGCTCGCGCGAAATGGGCGGGACTGGCCTGGGCCTGTCCATCGCAAGCTGGATCACGGAAGCTCACAAGGGGCGCATCTGGGCGGAAAGCGAAGTGGGCAAGGGGTCGGTGTTTACCGTCCGATTGCCCAGCCTGGATAAGGCCGAACCGACTGAATCCCTGGCCGAAACCCGTCCGCGTATTTCGGTTCCCGGCATTCGCCGCCGCAGCCGATCCGGGATTGCCGAGGTGAAAGATAATCGGGACAGCAAGATTGGCAAAGAACCCGTCGTGGACAAGGCGGCGCCAGACGCCACGCCTGAGATTGCCGACTTCAGCGATCTACCCCCGGTGCAAGCCGACCCGAAGAATCCTGACGGCGACACGCCCGGAAAGCTGCGGCCCAAACCATCGCCGGATGGCTGAGAAAGTCGCTCAAAGACTTTGGGGAATCGAAAAGACGCCAGATGGGTAGGCAATCTGCTGCTATTTTGAATGATGTCTCGTTTAGTGGGCCTAGCAGGATTTGAACCTGCAACCAACCGGTTATGCTCCCACTACGGCTTTCGCCGCCCCTTTCGAGTTCGTGGGCTGGACTTTCCCTTCACCCTCTTGTACGTCGAATCGTCTTTGACGAGGGGCCTGCCATCAAGTCTCTACACCTTCCTCTTTTTAGGGAGGTTTGGCTCGGGATTACCCTATCCTTGGACTTAGGTTTCCCCGAATTTGGCAGGTGTTCACCTGGGAATTGCTCCCCAGGCAGCCCTGTGAAAGTGACCCTGTCTGCGTGAGGGGCATCGAATGACCCTCAGTTGAGTTAGGTCTCCTTCTTCAAGCCGGGCGCTCTGACCGTTGAGCTATAGGCCCGAAGCGGCTGACGGGACTCGAACCCGTGACATATAGCTTGGAAGGCTATCGTTCTACCACTGAACTACAGCCGCGGATTGTGGTCTAGTATACTCTTTTCAATGACCGATCTCAAGGGTGATTCAAATTGTCCTGACCGGCGGGGCTTCTCAGCCCTGGGCCGCCGAGGCGTAACCGGTAGTGAGATACTGCTCGACGCACCAGCCGTAAGTCCCATCGCCGCTCTGGACTTTGACCCAAACGTAAGGCGTGCCGCCCAGCGTGGCCGAAACCGGCGCATCCTCCTGGATGTTGACATCGGCGAACTGCTTCAAAGTGGTCGTGACACCGCCTGCCGGGCCGTTGCGCAGGTTGATGACGTCCGTGTTCACGTGGGCAGGGCCAGGCGCTGCCTGATGTTCAAGCGGAGTCGCTGGTGTGGCAGGCGCGACAGCAGAAGCACTGACGAAGATGGCCGTGTTAGGAATGGGCGATCCCTTGAGGGCTGCAACGAATTCGTCGGTAGTTACTTTGAGGCCCGCGCCGTAATTGCGCTTGTTGCCCCAGAAATCCGGGTCGTTCAAGTAGAAACTGCTGTCGTCCGCGCCGACCACGACGACGAAATGGCC
>DATGFK010000204.1:0-2224 GCA_035309185.1 Aggregatilineales bacterium | reverse complement strand
CTTGAAACGTCCGATATGCCAGCCGGGGTGGTCAACATCGTGACAGGTAAGCGTGACGCGCTGGCGAAAGTGCTGGCCGAACACGATGACGTAGATTCGGTGTGGTACTTCGGCTCATCGGAAGGCAGCACGATGGTCGAGGCGGCTTCGGCAGTCAACATGAAGCGCACGTGGGTCAATTATGGCAGTCCAATGAATTGGCCGGATCGTGTTCAGGGCGAAGGCCAGGAATTCCTGCGCGAAGCCACACAGGTCAAAAATATCTGGACGCCCTATGGCGAATGATGTGCTGAGTGAGCCGCAACTGCGCGAAGCGCTTGGCGCGCGCCCCTTTCGCTTTGACCTGCAAGTTGGCAGCACCAACGATATTGCGCGCGACTGGGCCGTAAACGGCGCACCGGCTGGCTCGGTTGTGTTAACCGAAGAACAGACGGCAGGGCGCGGACGATTCGGGCGGGCGTGGTCGGCTCCGCCGGGTACAGCGCTGCTGATGAGCATTATTCTCCGGCCACGTTTGTCCCCGGAATTCCAGCTACACATTGCCCGCATGACGATGGTTGGCGCGGTAGCTGTAGCCGAAGCATTGGAAGGGTTGAGCCTGGGGCTTAAGCCCCAGGCTCAATTGGAATTTGTTACGCTGAAGTGGCCCAACGACGTATTGCTGGCAGGCCGCAAAGTCGCGGGAGTCTTGCCCGAAGCGATCTGGCAGGGGCAAACACTAAACGCGGTGATTATCGGCATTGGCTTGAACGTGCGCGTGGATTTCAACGGAACCGGCCTGGAAGATCGGGCCACCAGCGTCGAAGCAGCTATTGGAACCAGCGTGGATCGGCTGGCTTTGCTCCGCAACGTGCTTCAGCGCGTTGACTTTTGGGCGGCGCGTGTACGAGAAACAGATTTGCTCGACGCCTGGCGTGCGCGCCTGGAAACCATCGGCAAGCGCATTGTTGCTCACGGCCCTGCCGGTGAGATCGGCGGGCAAGCGGTGGATGTTGGCACGGATGGAGCGCTGCTTGTGCGTGCCGACGATGGTACAATCCAGCGTATCGTTGCCGGGGAAGTGACTCTAGCCGGAGCATAAATCAGCCACCATAAGGCACAATGAAGCTCTACCAGGACAAATATTCATGAAACGACATATTTTCTGGACGCCCTGGGAAGGGCCAGGACTCGAACATGCGCAGGTCATCCAGAACGAGGCCGGGGTAGGCGTGCGCAGTGTCCTGATCGGACTCAAAGATGATTCACCTTTCGAGGTTCAGTATCAATTGTTTTGTGACACAACCTGGGCCACTCGTGAGGTGTCGCTCCAAACGTTCGATCAGAAGGGCATCAGTCTAAAGGCTGATGGCGCCGGTCACTGGACAACGGGCGCGGGCATAGCCATTGATTCCCTGGAAGGCTGCATTGACGTAGACATCACCGCTTCGCCGCTGACCAATACGCTCCCCATCCGTCGTCTAGGACTGTTGGAAGCGGGGCAATCCGCCGAGATTGCCGTCGCCTGGATCAACGCCCCGACACTAACTCTTAATGCCGTCCGGCAGCGGTATACTTGTCTCGGCACAGGCCGCTACCGTTACGAGGGTCTTGGAACTGGCTTCCAGGCTGAGATCACCGTTGACGAAGATGGGCTTGTGATTGACTATCCGGGCGTGTTCAGACGAACCTGGGCGCGCTAACGAGGGCTGTCTAATTTGGGAATAAAGCTCGACTGGCAGGTCGAGGCTGATACTGCCTATCAGCGGGCAGGCGAAGACCCTGAGCAGCGCCGCCGTCGCAGACAGCTACGTTTACGACTACTATTCTTCACTGGCGGTATCATCGTGGCGGTGTGTGTCCTGGTTGGGGCAATCTGGTATCGCCTGTATACGGTAGACGATCAATTGCGGCGCGAACTCATCAGCACCGTGCAGGCTGAAGATGCTACGCTACGCCTGGGCGATTATGCACAGTACATCGCCATTCAGCGCAGTGCAGACGACGCCTGGATCAAGGAACAAGGGGAGCGCTTCAAACGCTACCAGGATTTGAAAACCAGGTCGAATCTCTTGATTGATGGCGTGGTATTGAACAGCGAGATTGATGGGCAGCGGGGCCGCGTATTGATCCAGGAAACGCTTGATGGGAAAGCGTACCATGTAGTCTGGTTCTACTATCGCTATCCTGAAGGTTGGCGGCACGTGCCATCCGATTACACGTTTTGGGGCAGCACGGCAAGCCT
>DATGFK010000203.1:0-4912 GCA_035309185.1 Aggregatilineales bacterium | reverse complement strand
GCCAACCGGCTGACCAACGCCGGGCACAACTTCACGAATTGGTCTATTTCGTCACCGCGTCGGCAGGACTGCAACTGCAAGCCGCCGCGAGTATCCGTCGCTGCGTCGGACGGTCAAGCGTTGCCCTGGCGGGTATGGCCCTGAATAGCCTCAAACAATGGTAGAATGGTGGAGAAGTGATTTGAGGACGGGAGTCAGTTGCAATGGCAGTTCAAACGCACGCGCGAGTGAGTGTCGAAGAATTTGAGAAGATTGCGGCGCTGCCTGAAAACGGAGACAGACAGCTTGAATACATCGGAGGAGAGATCGTCGAAGTGGTCAGCAATAGCTTTTCTTCACGTATTGCCGCACGGATTCTAGCTCGAATTAGCATTCATGTTGAGACCAACAATCTGGGCTACGTCACTGACACGCAAGGCGGCTACAGGGTTTCCGGCGAGGACTATATGCCCGACGTAGGCTTCATCTCCAAAGTCCGCCATCCCAAAGGCCCTCGTGAGACCTGGGTTCCCTATGCGCCCGACCTGGCTGTCGAGGTCGTCTCGCCAACTGACCGCCCGCAAAAAATTAGTGTGAAAGTGGCAAATTACATCAATGCTGGCACGCTGCTGTGGTATTTCTTTCCCAATGACCAGGAGGTCATTGTCTACGAGCCAGGGCAGGCAGCCAAGACGCTCACCATCAACGACATGCTTGAGGGCGGCAAGGTGTTACCCAGTTTCAAAGTGGCACTGAAAGACATCTTCCCCGCTGAGGATTAAGTTGCCCAGCCTTCCAATAAGACCAATCTAAAACTTCTGCTGGCCCAGGAGTTTCAATTCCTGGCCCCGCTGTGCCATCCCAACGTCACTGGCGTGCTCGATTATGGTTTTTATACAGACAAACAGCCGTATTTCACAATGGAATTGCTGGACAATCCCCTTGACCTTCCGCGAAGGCACACAGGGCCAGTTTGGGCCGATAAAAGCATTCGAATTCACCGCCCGGCTGCGGGAGCAGTGGCAGTTGCCCGCAGGCCCTCGTGGGCGATCTGTTCGTCGCGGCGCAGCAGCAGCACGCTGAAGATTCCCAGGACGGCAAGGATCACCATGAACAGGAGCAGGCCGTCAATGCCCTGCCAGTCGGCAAACGGCCCTGCCAGGATCGATCCGGCCAGTTGGCCGAAGCCAAACAGGAACGAGTACAGACCCATGACCATGCCGCGTTGTGCCGGGTACAGTTCGCTCATGTCGCTCAGGTAGATCAGGGCGGCAGGCGTGAATCCGCTTTCGATCATGACCATAATAATCATGAGTGGGATCAAGACCAGGCGCAGCGTGGAAGGCTCCTCGATTGGCCCGGTATGGTTGATCAGGAAGATGACGCCTGATGCGCCAATAATGCCAAAGGTGCTGATCAGCAGTGCGGTGCTTTTGCGCATACGCGGCACGATCAGGCTCCACACGAAAATCCCGACGCCGAAGGCTACCGCGTATAATCCGAATACATAACCAACCTGTGATCCGTTGAAGGCGTGTGATAGCGTTTGCCCCGGAAAGGGGATGTTACCACCTACGGCTTCATCTATACGGCGCGGGTGCATCCTTGAAAGCTGGAAAGTCGCGTGGTTGAACAGGACACCCAGCAGTGCGCTGACGCACAGCCACGCCGGGACGAGTTCGCGCAGGCGAGGTTTGGCGACCAGTCCAGCGTATGCTTTCAGGTTATGGCTTTGGCTTTCCGCCGATTCGTGCGGCTTGACACTATCCACTGTGAAGAAGATCACGGCACTGGCGAGGTAAAAGGCAATGTTCAGCAGAAAGGCGTTCTGCCCGAAAGCATCCCACAGCCTGCCGCCGATAATAAATCCGATAATTCCGCCGAGCAGGGTTGCCAGTTCAAAGTAGCCGGAGATTTTGCTCCTAAGCTTGGGATCGTCCGAGGTGTACACAGCGATTAGCGCCAGGGACGCGGGGTTTGCTGCCGCCGCTGCCGAGCCTTCTAGCAAGCGAGCCACGACCAGCATCAGCAAAAAGGCCATAAATTGGAGCGGCGTATCGCCTGGGTTGAGAAATCCCGTGATGAGCATGGCGGCTGCGCCGAACAGTGGCCCCAGGATCATATAGCGGCGGGGGCCGTGATGGTCAATCAGCCCGCCCGCGACAAACGATCCACCCAGTTCGGTGATGAAGAAGCTGGCGGTGACAATGCCGACCAGCACCGCCGTGATGTGTATCGTGTCGCTTTCGCCGTTCTTGGCAGCCAGGAACAAGCCAGTGAGGATGCCCATGACCCCGCCACCGATACGTAAAAAGAGCGTGCCTCCCAGCGCGCCGTATAATGATCGCTTATTGTGGATTCCACTCACAGGCGCACTTGCGTGCCCGGAATCACCCGTCATTGTTTTCCCCTCATTTGGCCGTGATTGTGTAATGTTACCCCGATCTTACTCGAAACTGAACTGTGAGGCCAGTGACGACTGACGGCACCCAATTCGATATAATCGGCATATAACTCTACGGCACGGAAAGAAGTTTCAAAGATCATGAACGGCAATGGCCCATCGGTTGATTTACTGCCAGTGCTACTGGCAGGGCTTGGACTTCTCCTTATTCCCCTGTCGTTATACGTGATTGCCGTTCCAATCACGTATTTCTTGCGTCTGGGGCAGCGCCAACGCTTTCCCCAGATGCGCTTCGAGCGATCTTTGCTGCGGGGAAGTTTCGACACCTTCTCGCTCCTCTTTTTATTTTTGCTGTTCCTCAGCTTTTTCTTTCATATTGACGGCAATCAGATCAAACCAGGCGCGACGCTAGACTTAACAACGTTCTTTTCTCTGAACCCAATCCTGACACTTGGCGCGCTCTTCTCGATTGGCTTTGTAGCCGTCATGGGAATACTGTCTCTGGCCGCTACTGAGGTGAAATCTCACCTTTACCGGGCCGATTACGACGGCGCAGCACGGGCCGCTCGTCGCTGGAGTTGGAGTCCCTTGTTCGGCTTCGCGTTTGTAGACTATGAGGGTAATGCGCTTCTGTTCGCCGGACGATACGCCGACGCCGAAGCAAAATTCCGTGAGGCGTTGGAGCGGGAAACCAATGCAAATCGCCAGCTTCGGGCGACGAGCGAAGGCAACCTCGGCTGGGCGCTGCTGCGGCAGGGCCGTTACGCAGAGGCGCAGACGGTGCTTGAGCAAAGCATCGGTAGGTACCCGGAAGGAAGCGACAATTTCAATGCCCTGGGCGAACTCTACCTTGAACACGGAACGGATCCGAATCTAGCCCTACAATACCTTGAACGAGGAATCCACAACAAGCGCTACAAAATGCGCAGCAATCGCAGTACGTGGAGCGAATTGCTGGCTAACCAGGCCTGGGCTTATGCGCAGATGCAAGCTTGCCGCGAAGCCCAGCAGGCGTTGAAACAGGCCTTTGCCGAAGCCGACAATACTTTTGTGCCTGCGCTGGCGGGCCTGTACTATCGAGGTGCGCGAGTCGTCCAATTATGCGGTAAGCCTGAGCAGGCCAGGGCATTCCTGGAAAAAGCGGTTCAGCTTGACGCAGCAGGCAGTTATGGTCAAATGGCGAAAGCACTGCTGGACGGCTCTTCAAGTGACGCCACAGGCGAGCAGCGCGTCCCGCCGTTCTCGACAGCGCCGGCATCGGTGCAGCCAGCAAATCCGTTCCGGGCTATTCCGGTCAGCCCGAACCCTCCTTTAGCGTCATTGCCGACTTCGTCGGAACCTGCCGACGTGTTACGGCGCAAGCCACTCCCTACGATCACCGCAGAAAGTTGGCAAACACAAGAGCCGCGCCTCTCGCCGATGTGGTGGGCTGCCATGTCGTTTATCTGTACACCCTTCGTATCCGGGCTGGCGATCTCATGGTTGTGGCGGCGCACGGGCAAAGCAGGGTGGGTACTGCCCAGCGCTGCACTGGCGATCTTCGTGCCGGGGATCGCCTTTGCTAGTGTCATAGGGCTATCAGGTTCTCTAAACGCGGGCGAAGCACAAAGGACTGCGGAAGTCATATTATTTGCCCTGGCGATGGGCGTGTCTTATGGATGGGTGTATGGACTCGGATCGCTGCAAAATCAGGCTTACGAGAAATGGCGCAAAGAAGGCTACGAAGCCGCGCTTACTCATCGCTATGACTTCATCGCTGCGGCGCTCAGAGTCGCTGTGACTGCTCTGCTGTTTGCGGGCATGGGAATCGCAGTGGTCGTCGTAACCCGCATCCAGAATCAGCCTCACAAGTTCGATAATTCGTCTTTCACGTTGACCTATCCCGGCGCCTGGCGGCTTGGCGATACCATGCAGGTGCCGCAATGTAAGACGATACTGGACTGTCTCCTTCAGGTCAATCGCAATAATTACAGCAACATCTTGATTGCACGCTTCGCGCTGCCCGGCCCCATGCGCGCAACCGACATCGAGCAACAGACCTGGCCTCAGGTACAAAAAGATGTTCCTGGTATTATCCTGGAAAGTCGGGATTCACTGACCGTCGCAGGATTCAGCGCCGCGCGGCGCTTCAGCCTCTTTCCAGCCTCGTATACGCCGTCCAATGATCAACTCTATGCCGAGACCATTTACTTTAGTCAGGCCACGGAAGCCTATGTCATCTCGATCACATGCCTGAACAAAGGCTTCTTCGAGGAAGATCGCCAGGACATTGATAGCATCGTGGCAAGCCTGAAATGGAAGGTGGGTGCGCCTGCGCCGCTCAGTTCAAGCTAACGAGAAACAGAGCAACCATTACAAATTGTGCCGCAGCGGGCGGCTGCGTGTGGATTTGGACAGTCGCCGCCTTAGATCGCCAGGTCGAAGGGCAGATCGGCGATGTCCCGGAGGCGCCTGCCTTCGATCATGGTGTCGAGCAGATCCATTGCAGTAGCGTCATCCGTGAGTTTGACCGCTTCCACCAACTCGTGC
>DATGFK010000202.1:0-8396 GCA_035309185.1 Aggregatilineales bacterium | reverse complement strand
CTCTGCGGCTTGAGGTGGATGTCCTCACCCATCTCTGCCCGTACCTTCTCGATGGCGTCCAGCAGGCAGGCGCGCATCCCGTCGTATAGCCTGTCGACTTCCTCGGAGGTGAGCGAAGTGCGTTTGCGGTACGGGTGTAGTTTCGCGGTCCAGAGAATCTCGTCCGCATAGGCGTTGCCGATGCCGGCCACGAAATCGCCTCGCGTGAGCACGCCTTTGATCTCGCCCCGAAACGGCTTCAGCCGCGCCTTGAAGTCCTCGCGGCTGATCTCCAACGCCTCCGGCTCCATCCCAGCGTAGTCCGCGATGGGCGATTGCTCCGGCGGCTGGCGCGTCACGAATACCTGCCCCATCTTCTTTTGATCTATATAGCGCAAGTCCTGCCCGCCGCTCAGGTGCAGCACGGCGTGGATCGGTCCCGCCTTCTTCGCCTTGGGCTCGCACAGTTGCAGCCGGCCGGTGAGCTTGGGATTGACAACGAGGAATACCGTAGATCCACCGGATTCGTCGCCTTGCGTCGGCGTAGGGGCGTTCAATTGAACGCCCGCCTTGGAAAGCGTGAAGACCAGGAACTTCCCCCGCCGGGCAACGCTCTCAAATTTCGCGCCGGTCAAGGCCTGGGCGAAGCCTTCACCGCTCAGGTCGCGCACGACGATGGGGCCGCCGGGCGGGATGACCACGGCCGACACGATGGTCTGGCCGAGGATGCGCCGGTTGAGCACAACACGGACGACTTCAAGCTCGGGGAGTTCGGGCATGGGCGACAGGGGCGTTCACTGTGACGACAGTCGGGTTTGCGGCACACGGTAATAAACCGCACTCTCGATTATACTTTCTGAAAATGAAGAGATTGAGGCCATGCCCGATCTGACGACCAATTTTCAATCCCTGCCGGAAGAATACCAGCACGTCATTCGGCTGGCACAGGAAAAATACGGGCGAACCGTCGCGCCGCTTCAGCTATTGGTTGGGGGGTGGTCCGGGGCAGTTGTCTATCTTGTCAGCGTGTCGACCAACGACACCCGGCGCGTGGAGCACTGCATCCTGAAATTGGACCGCAAAGGCAAATCAGCGAAATCCGACGAGGTTACCCGGCATAACACCGTGACGAGAAAGGCCACAGCGGCGTTTGCCCGCGACCACATTGCCGAATTGGTCTTTGATCGTGTCGAGCATGAGGGCGCCATCGCCATCTTTTATAGAATTGCCGGTCAATCCTTGCTCAAGTATCGCCCCCTATCGAGCTACGGGCAGCAAAGCCAGCTCAAAACCATCTTTACGACAACCAATAGCGTCCTGCTTTCAGAATGGAATGGCAGCCAAACATTTGAGCAGGCAGTTCATCCACAAAAGGTGTTGGAAAATTGGCTGGGCTTTCGTCTGGACGCCGGCGGCAATATCGAAAGCTTTTTACAAAGTAACTGTCGAGTCAACCCAGACAGCGCCGGCTTGCTTATCAACGGAAATGTCTTTCCCAACCCTTTGGTCTACGCGCGCAAATCCGAACCATGGGGCCAGGCTCGTCCCATTGATATCGCTACTGGATTTCTTCATGGCGATTTGAATACCAATAATATATTGGTCAAATTTTCTGAGAACCAGGAGGTTCTTGAAGGATACTACCTGATCGACTTCGCGCTCTTCAAGGAGAGTATGCCGCTGCTGTATGACCAGCGCTATCTGGAAATGTCCTGCCTGACGCACGCGCTGTCACAGGCCTCTTTTGCAAAGTGCGTCAACCTGCTCACACTGATGGCCGACGTGGATATTCCTGACCCGCATCGGGCGCCCATAGAAATGTCTGGAGTCAGCGCGGTGATTGCTTCCGCCCGAAACGCGTTTGCCGCGTGGGTGCAAGAGAAGCACCCGAGTTTGCATGACGATTTATGGGGACAATACTGGCTGGCGGGTGTGGCCGCCGGCTTAAGCTATACCCATAAAGCGGGTCAGCCCGACGAGCAACGCCTGGCGGGGTTGATTTATGCCGCCGCCAATCTCAAGCGGTATGCCACAACGTTCAAGTTGCCTGTGCCAACAAATGTTGAGCTGCTCTATGATGAGAATCAATCCGGCCTGGACGCACCCTGAGCACCGCCGGCCAGGCAACCAAAACACAATCTTCCCGCTCAACCAACCCCGTTTGTCGGACGTACAGCGCAAATTACCGCCATTAAAGCATTGTTGTTGCGCACCGATACGCATCTGGTCACACTGCTGGGACCCGGCGGCACAGGCAAGACTCGTCTGAGTTTGCAGGTGGCGCAGGAATTGCTCCACCAGTTCCCTAACGGCGTTTACTTCGTCCCGCTCGCCGATGATACGGATGCCAATCAGTTCATTTCCCGCGTTGCCCAACAACTCGCAGTCCGTGAAGGCGGGCGTCCCCTGCTCGAGAACGTCAAGGACTATCTGCGCGATAAACAGATTTTGTTGGTCCTGGATAACTTTGAACAATTGGTCTCAGCCGCCTCCGTCGCCGCCGATTTACTGGCCGCCGCTCCGCAGGTAAAAATTCTCGTCAGCAGTCGCATTGCGCTCAACTTGCAGGGCGAACACGAATTCCAAGTCCCGCCGCTGGATCTGCCTCAAGCCGAAAATGAACCGGCGCTGGAAAATCTAATCGAAAACGAAGCCGTCTCTCTGTTCGTTGAACGGGCGCGGACAGCGCAGGCCAACTTTGCTTTGACAAGCGACAACGCCTCCGCCGTCGCCGAAATCTGCCGCCGTCTAGACGGTCTGCCGCTGGCCCTCGAACTGGCCGCCGCGCGCATTAAACTCTTGCCGCCGCAGGCGATCCTGGCGCGCCTCGATGACAAACTGAAATTACTGACCGGCGGCGCGCGCGACCTTCCCGCGCGTCATCAGACTCTCCGGAACACGCTCGAGTGGAGTTATGACCTGTTGAATCGGGATGAGAAAATACTGTACGCGCGCCTCAGTGTATTCGTGGGCGGATTTACGTTGGAAGCCGCCGAAGCGGTCTGCAATCAGGATGGCCAGCTCGATATTCTCGAAAGTCTTACCACCCTTGTAAATAATAGCCTCGTGCGACAGGAAACGACAGCCGATGGCGAGTCCCGCTTTGGAATGCTCGAGACCATTCGCGCTTATGCCCTCGAACGCCTGGCCGAGCGTGGCGAAATGGAGGCTGTGCGCGCACAACATGCCAGGTATTTTGGCGACGTCATCCTCAACCGGATGGGCTTCATGCAGCTTTACTCTGCGAATACCCTGCACTGGCTGAACTGGCTCGAACGGGAGAACGATAATATTCGACCAGCCTTGACCTTGATTTTGACCGCGTCCGGGGGTGGTGAGTTCGCGGCTGGGATTGTCGCGTCACTGAGTTGGTTTTGGTACCGGCGCGGTTACCTGATCGAGGGGCGCATGTGGTGCGAGCGATTATTGGCCTCCCCTGATTTGCAAGCCGCCTCGACGTTCCGCGCCATGGCGCTGGGCGTCAGCGGATTGCTGGCGTTGTGGCAGGGCAGACAGGATGATGCCCTGGCGCAACTACAGGCAGGTCTGGCGATCGAGCGCGAACTGGCCGACGAACAATGGGTAGCTTTCCTGCTCATGGGCGTGGCCGTAGCGTTAGTCAATATGGGCCAGGACAGCGCCGCCCAACCCATGTTGGAGGAATCCCATAGGCGGTTCAAGGCACAGAACATTGCCCCTTTCAGTGCCATTTCGCTGGTCCACCTGGGCAACGCGGAACTTGGGTTGGGGCATCCCGAACGGGCGCGTGCCTATCATGAAGAAGCCCTGGCCGAAGCCCGTCTGATTGACGAAAACTGGTTAATCGCCTTCGCGCTTAACAATCTGGGCGAGGTGGCGCGCACCCAAGGTCAATTGGAGCGGGCACGGAAATATTACCAGGAAGGTGAGGCGCTGTTGCGGACCACGGGTGACCGGGGCGATGTGGCGCGCTTCGTTCATAATTTGGGATACATCGCCCAGCACGATGAAGAGTTCGAGCTGGCTGAATCCCAATTTAGAAAAAGCCTGACGATGTTCCGGCGCCTGGGCAATCGGCGCGGCATCGCTGAAAGCCTGGCTGGGTTGGCGGGTTTGAAAGCGCGGCAGGGACAAGTCGAATGGGGAACGATCATGCTCAGCGCAGCCGAGTCCGTGTTGAAGATCACCGGCGGCGCGTGGTGGCCCGCCGACCGCGTGGAAGTGGAACGGAACCGGGAGATGATGCGCTCTGCGCTAACGGCTGATGAATTTGCGAAAGCCTGGAAGCGAGGCGGAGCCATGACCATCGACCAGGCGATTGGCTTCGCGTCCAATGAAGCCTAAAGAGCCATTCAATCCCGGCATTGCAGCAAAAGTGGAACCCGGTGAACCTCAGTAATCGTTGGAGCGCCGCCTGGCAAAGTCTAAATGTCGCTTCACCATCCGGCCTGATTTTCCAGGACCTGGTTCAGGCGTACACGCAACCTGAGCGGGCCTATCATTCTCTGGTGCATGTGCTGGACTGTCTGGAACAGCTCGACTGGGGCCGTACAATTGCTGAGCGCGCCATTGAGGTTGAACTCGGCTTGTGGTTCCACGATGTGGTCTATGACACTCACGCTGCCGACAATGAAGCGCGCAGCGCTGCCTGGGCCAAAACGGCTTTGCAGAACAGCGGGGTTGCGCCGGAGGTGACGGCGCGTGTCGCCGAGTTGATTTTGGCGACCCGGCATCAGGCGGCGGCCACAGGCAGAGACTCTTCTCTCATTGCGGATATCGACCTGTCGATCCTCGGACGCGATCCGTCGGAATTTGATCGTTACGAGGCCAATATCCGCCGTGAATATCAGTGGGTGAGTGAGGCTGCTTATCGGGCAGCCCGCGCTCGGATCCTGGTGTCATTTCTGCGTCGCGATTCTGTGTTTCAGACCCTTGCGTTCCAAACACGCTATGAAGCTCAGGCCCGTGCGAACCTGGACCGTTCGATTCGAAAACTGAGTGGCGATCAGTAGTCAGGCCCCTTGGTGCAGTGCTACAAGGAACGCGAACGATGGAAGTTGCGCGATTTGAAGACATCCAAACTGAGTTCATGCATCGCGCTCAGAAAGCAGTGTACTGCAACGTTGCCACAGTCGATCGGAAAGGTCGACCACGATCGCGAGTGATGCATGTGATTTGGGAAGGTCCAATGGGCTGGGTCATCACCTGGCCAGAATCGCACAAGGCAAAACATCTCGCCAACAATCCCTATGTATCATTGGCCTATGTGACCGAGCCGAAAAAACCAATCTATGTCGAGGGCATCGCAGCCTGGGTGCAAGAAGTCGTCGAACAGCAGCGGATCTGGGACTTACACAAGGCCATACCCCCGCCACTAGGATTTGATCCAACGCCACACTACGGGACGATTCAGCACAAGTACTTCGGGTTACTGCGGTTTACGCCCTGGCGGGTAGAGTTAGCCGAGTTGGGATCAGAAAGCCTGATCTGGCGACCAGGTGCAGGCTGAAACAGCCAGGGAAGGCAAACCCTATCGCGGCCGGGCCAGGCGGTTGAGCCCCCACGCGCGCCGGCCGGCAAGGCGTAAAGCATAATGGCCGCAACCGTGAGAACGACGCTGCGCCGCTCGCCGCGAGCTGGGCCCGAGAGCGCCAAGAATACGCCGATCGAGATCGTCAGATTAAATCCGCAAATCGCAAGGATATGCGGCCACACTGCTTTCTCGGCCTTAGGTTCGCAGACTTGCAGCCTGCCGGTGAGTTTGGGGTTGATGACCAGGAACTCCGCTGGACCGTCGGATTCGTCGCCCCGCGCCTGTGTAGGGGCGTTCAACTGAACGCCCGCCCCTGACAGCGTGAAGACGAGGAACTTGCCCCGTCGAGCGACGCTCTCGAACCGTGCGCCGGCCAGCGCCTGGGCGAAGCCTTCGCCGGTCACGTCGCGGACGACGATAGGCCCGCGGGCGGGATGACCACGGCCGAGACGACGGTCTCACCGGGGATACGGCGGCTAAGGACTTCTTGGACGACGGTAAGCTCGGGGAGTTCGGGCATAGAGCAAAACGGGTCAGTGGAAATACCAATACATACATGGCAATATGTAATTATCTTTGTAGGGCGGAGGTGAGATCTCACCCCCGCCCTACAAAGTGACCCACTTAGGAGCGCAAGCTCTCGTAAAGAAGGTCACCAAGTTCCGCGAAGCCCGCCATGCTGCCGTACTTTGCGGCGTCGCCCCGGTCACTTTCGTCAGATCCAACAGCCCAGAAGGCCGGATCGGAAATCTCAGCACAGGGCTCGAGCATGTAGCGAAACTCCTCTTCAGTCCAACCGCGGCGCCCGATGTACATGTCCTTCATGACTGATAGACAGAGACGGTGTAGAGCGAAAACGCCGGGCGTCTTCAGCAGGACATAGTCAGCGGCTTCCTTAAATGGCTCTGGATTAAGTTGGCGAACCGCTCTCCAGAAAGCATTGACTACGGCGTACAAACGCTCAACTCGGTCTGGCACGGTTTGGTGGCCCGGTTGAAGGTCCGAGACATACTTCTCCATCGGCTTCAAGGCTGTCATGAAGCTTGTAGCGCGCGCAATTCTTCGGTGGCGCAACTCGGGTTGCTCGCCCTGCTCCTCCTTAGAGTACGTGCGCTGGTCAGGCATCACAATTCTGTCAAACCATGGACCATCCTCGTCGGCGTTCAGCTGTTTGACCACGTGGCTAGCGACAACCTTCCAAAGGTCAGTTTCACCTATTGCTTCCTCCCCTTCCTGCTCGACCAGTTGCGTCAAAATCATATTGACAAGGTCAGTCCGAACTGATTTCTGCTCGCCATTCACCGTCCGGAATTGTTTCATTTCGCCGACCTTGTCGATGTCCTCCATGATTACAACCGGAATCTCGTAGTCGGAAAACTGCGCTAGGCCCTTCTCGTTAATGGCATACTGGAATCCTCGGGTGCGGTGTTGGCCATCGACGAGGGGCAGCTTATTGCGAGACTTGAGTGTGATCGTGCCGTTGGGCGAGAGAACTACCTCAGAGGAACGCGCGCTCAGCAAGATCGCGGTGGGCATACGAACTTGACCACCCTCTTCAGTCTCGCGACGTAGCCAGTTTGCGAACTTCTTGATGCGAGGCGTCTCGGCCGGACGCTGATACCCCTGATCAGGGGCATCAAAATCCTTTGTATTGTCGAAAGGATCTACCCTGGTGAAATCTGGTAGATCACCGGCCCGCATTTTTGTAATTAGCAGGCGGGTGCCGTCTTGCTGTAACTCAATAGCCGGTAGCGTAAGCGTCTTCGTTGACATGTCTGTCTCCTTTTTGGTCCAACTGGAACTGCATTCAGCCCCAATGCTGAGTCGTCTGTCCAGTTCGACCGATCTTCAACAATATTATACTGATCAGTGAAAAAAGTCAATGGTATTTTCATGATCAAACAAAACAGAAAGGTTGTCTAGTTGTATGGCTTGCTTGGGCCGGCAGCAAAACAGTGGGTCTTGGCGCATCCATCAACAGCCTTTGCGGATGAGGTTACGGACAACAGTGAGCCCGCAGGTCAGAATCCCTTCGGCCGAGACGACGGTCTGGCCGAGGATGCGGCGGTTGAGAACGTCGCGGACGACTTCGAGCTCGGGGAGTTCGGGCATGAGACGTCGGGAGGGGCTTCAAGCACGTATCGCTATCGCAACCAGCGGTTTTGACAGGCGGAGAAGTACCGCTACAATACATGGGTAACACACTGCACCGTACGAACTATTGATGGCCCATTATACGTCTTGACATCTGGCAGATGTTAGTCACTTTTGTTCCCCTTCACACCAATATCGAAATAACACGAAACTGAGTGACGCCCAGGAAACATTAACAAGCGTTTGAATACCGTCTGTGCTCGAGCCGGCTGTGTGGTCGAGAGCACTGACGACAATTGTTGGCCAACCATCTGTGAAGGGGTGCAGAAGTTGTGGTCTTGTTAAGCCGAGACAATAGGCGCACAATTTGAAAGGGGTTATCACGATGAAGAAATCTAATGGAAAAAACAAGCGTCGATCGGCAAAGAGCATAACAATCGAAACGAACCTTCGATGCCAAAGGATTTATCCGACAGAGGGTACGAGAAGGAGCGTTGCTGATCTCCAATCCGTTGGGCTTAAGCTCAACAAAGACGAGGCAATACACCTTGCTCGCGTCTTGCTCGCCGTTACCCAAGATTGGGATGAAGTTGACATCACAGGATACAGGTTTCAAAAGCGCAAGAGTGACGGGTTGTATCGCCTCACCGTAACCAGTGCGGGCCCCTGATTGTAGTGCGCCCTGAAAAGTGGACAGATGGCCTAAACAACTTAAACTGTTCACAGAAGGAGCGCAGCAATGGCACCTCGACGGAAATTCAGTTCGGAATTCAAGTCCAAGCTCGTGTTGGATGTCCTGAGCGGCCGGCGC
>DATGFK010000201.1:0-2848 GCA_035309185.1 Aggregatilineales bacterium | reverse complement strand
GCGCTATTTGCGACGCGGCGAAGATGGCAAGCCTGCCGAGGGCGAGCAGGAGATGTTCTGGCGGGTGGCCTATCACGTGGCCCTGTCCGAGCAGGAATTCGACTCGGACGTGATCGCGCAGGCACGCGTTTATTACGAGATGCTGACGACGCTGCAATTTTTCCCGAACAGCCCGACCTTCACTGGCGCCGGGACTCCGCTGGGCCAACTTGCGGCCTGCTTCGTCCTTCGCATAGACGATGACATGGGTCGCACCGAGAGCGGGATCTTCCAGACCCTGCGCAACGCCGCTTTGATCCAGCAGACGGGTGGCGGCAACGGCTTTGCCTTCTCCAATTTGCGTCCCCACGGCGCGATTGTAAAGAGCAGCAACGGCGAGGCGACCGGGCCGGTGGGCTTCCTCCGCGTGTACGATCAAGCCTTCGGGGAGATCGCGCAGGGCGGCTGCTTGCTCCCGGATACGCTGGTCTTCACGGAGCGTGGTTTGCTGCGCCTGGACGAGATCGTGAACGTGGACGTTCGCGGCTGGCAGCCGCACGATCTGACCGTTGCCACCGATGAAGGCGCTCGGCCCTCCGCGCAAGGCTTTAATAATGGCGTTGCGCCGGTTCTGAGGGTCGTCACGGATTCTGGTCTCGAACTTACGGGCACTTATAACCACAAAGTCAAGATTATGACCGCAGACGGCCCGGCCTGGCGTCGCCTGGATGCATTACAGTCCGGCGATGCAATCCTGGTTCAACTGGGCCAGCACCAGGGACAGCTACAATCGTTGGTACATCCGGTTTCGCAGCATGGCAACCAGATCATGCCCGAACTGCCCACCGTGCTAGATCAAGATATGGCTTTCTTCCTCGGTTATATGGTCGGTGACGGCTTTGTCGCCTCTGGCACCGATGATCATCGCGTGGGCGTGACAGTTGCTCACTCAAGCTACCTCATGGACGCAATGCCTGCGCTCATGAATCGGTTGTTCGGCCAACACCTTCACGTCCATCGCCAGCAAAAGCCGAACGATGCTTCAGTGACCTTTGTCGCAGACAATCGCGCGCTCAAGGATTTCTTTGAACTGAATGGACTGACCAAAGGGCGCAGTTCTGAGGCCCGCGTTCCCAGGATGATCCGCCAGAGTCCGCCGGAAATTGTCGGAGCCTTCTTGAGCGGCCTATTTGAAGCCGATGGGGGGCTATCGCATGGCTATCCGTCACTGATCAGCACCTCGCAAGCGCTCATTTACGAGGTCGCGGCGCTGCTGATTGGCCTGGGGTCTCCAATAACGATCCAGGAGCAGCCCCTCGGCGAGGGACATTTTGGTACAAAACCTCTCTTGAGATTGCGTTTGAACTCATTCAAGGCGCTCGACGCCTGGCGGCAGTATGTTCCTTGTGACGAGCGTTCGCGCTTCAGCGTTTGCCGCACGTTCGAGCCGGATTTAGCACGCGAAAGCGCGTATGCCCTTCCGCACCCTGAATATTGGGTAGGGCCAGTCTTACAGGCAATCCGCCTACCGCAAGTAGACAAGGCTGGACGAGGAACGGGCCGTAACTTCCGCGCGACATCGCCAAGGCTGCAAAAACAACTGCTGCGTTACACACGCGGAGATCGTCAACTGACGCTCTCAGGCTACGCACAGTTGAGCGAGGCATATCCTGAATTTGCCGAAAATGCCCTGCCCATTGATGACCTGTGGTTCGTTACGGTGAAAACTGTCGAACCGGCTGGCGAAGCACTGACCCTGGACATCGAAGTCGAGGGCAACCACACCTATCTGGCGAACGGCCTTGTTACGCACAACTCACAGCGTGGCGCGAATATGGCCGTCTTGAAGGTATCGCATCCCGATGTCCGCGAATTTATCACCTGCAAGATCAACGAGAGCCAGATCACGAACTTCAACATCTCGGTGGGCATCACCGATGAGTTCATGAGAGCCGTTGAAACCGACAGCGAGTTTGATCTCATCAATCCTGCCGATGGCGAAGTGTGGGAGACCGTCCGCGCCCGCGAACTGTTTGACTTGATTGTGAAACAGGCGCATCACAACGGCGAACCGGGCGTGCTGTTCCTCGATGCGGCCAACCGCCAGAATCCTGTGCCACACCTGTATGAATTGGAAAGTACGAACCCGTGTGGCGAACAGTACCTCGGACCTTTCGAAAACTGCTGCCTGGGTAGTATTAACCTGGCTAAACTGCCCATCAAAGATGGCGTTTTCGATTGGGCCGAGCTGCAACGCCTGACGGAAACCTCCACGCGCTTTCTGGACGACGTGGTCAACGCCAACAGCTACGTCCCTGCCGTGCCGCAACTGGCCGAAGCCGCCCATCGCGTGCGACGCATCGGCCTGGGCATCATGGGCCTGGGCGACCTGATGTACCGCCTCGGCGTGCGCTATGGCAGCGAGGAAGGCCAGGAGTTCGCTGCACAGATCATGGAATTTGTGCGCTTCCACTGCATGAAGACCAGCATCAAACTGGCAGAGGAACGCGGCGCTTTCCCGGCCATCAAGGGCAGCCTGTATGATCCCGACGACCTGAAGTGGAGTCCGCCCCAGCCGCTGTTCCCCTACACCCGCGACTGGAAACGGCCTTCACTCGATTGGTCAAAGATCGTCACTGGCATCAAGCAGCACGGAATCCGCAACGGCGCTCAGATGACAGTGGCGCCTACTGGAACTATCGCCACCGTCTCCGGCTGCGAAGCCTACGGCTGCGAACCGGTCTTCGCGCTGGCCTACATCCGCCACGTCAACGACAAGGGCCGCGATCTCCAGTTGCAATACACCAGCCCGTTGTTCCAGAAGGCGCTCGAAGACGCCGGGCTGAACGCCGATCAGATCAAGGCTATC
>DATGFK010000200.1:0-3590 GCA_035309185.1 Aggregatilineales bacterium | reverse complement strand
GATTCTCGCTCGATCATGTGCTCACTGGACGAGAATTATGCGAGAAAATTAGCGTAGATTATGATGCGTTTCGCAGCGTAAGGAAGATTGATCAAGCCGAAAACCGCCGCTATTTTTTGAGTAAGTTGCTAGAAATCCCAGAAATTCGTGCCGAGATTGTCGAGTTGTTGAGAACTAATGA
Organism: Aggregatilineales bacterium; assembly: GCA_035309185.1. Taxonomy (GTDB): domain Bacteria; phylum Chloroflexota; class Anaerolineae; order Aggregatilineales; family UBA2796; genus DATGFK01. Next base: position 3,409 of record DATGFK010000200.1, on the reverse strand, counting down.
TACTGAAAATGAATAAGCCACATCCTGGATATGCCGATCTGCCGCTTGACCGTATTTTGCAGGGAGACACGCTAGAGATATTGCCCGCTTTGCCTAAGTCTAGTGTTGATCTCATCTTTGCAGATCCACCGTACAATTTACAACTGCAACAAGAGTTATGGCGACCTAACCTCACTCACGTCGATGCCGTCGATGACGAATGGGACCGGTTTGACAACATGGACTCCTATGATGCCTTTACTCATGCCTGGCTCAAAGCAGCACGTGAGGTAATGAAAGATACGGCTACGATCTGGATCTCAGGTACTTACCACAACATCTTTCGCGTTGGCAATATCATGCAGGATTTAGGCTTCTGGATTCTCAACATGGTAACGTGGTTTAAGCCCAACGCGATGCCAAACTTTAGAGGTGCTAGGCTCAAGAATGATGTGGAATTTGTGATATGGGCAAAAAGAAGTGAGAAGAGTAGCTATACATTCAATCACCACCTGATGAAACAATTTAACGACGCCAAACAGTTGGGTAGTGTTTGGACTATCCCTGTTTGCGGTGGTCAGGAGCGCTTGAAAGATGCAGACGGGAAAAAATTGCATCCAACTCAGAAACCTGAAGAGTTACTAAAACGAATTATCATCGCCAGTAGTAAGCGTGATGATATTGTGCTCGATCCATTCCTCGGTTCTGGAACTACGGCTGCAGTTGCCAAAATGTTTCATCGACATTGGATTGGAATTGAACGTGATCTGACCTATATTCAAGCTGCACAAGCACGAATTGATGGTATACAACCAATGCTTCTTGAAGACATGGGAGAGTATTCTTCACCTGCAAAACCTGACAAAGTTCCATTCAAAGTGCTTTTGGATAAAGGCTATTTGCACCCTGGTGGATTACTTCGTCTTGATTCCCCAGAGGTCACGGCAATTATTCTCGACGACGGGCGTGTGCAGTCTAATGGATTTTCGGGATCGATCCATCATGTGGGCGCGCAACTAAAAAAAGCACCCTCATGCAATGGATGGGTACATTGGCAATACTTGGATGAATCCGCAGGAGTTTATCGCCCAATCAACGTACTTCGTGAGCGCGTTCGTAGCAATACCCAAAACACCGATAGCGCACTGGGATAAACTCGCCACAGGAATCATAACACGCCTTAAATGCCATCCAGTTATTTGTGTTACCCTTATTCATAAAGCAATGGGATTAAGTTCGCCGGGAAATGTTTAAGGACAGTGCCACAAACAACAGGCAGAATCAGCCTCGCTGGCGATCACTCAGGTCGTGGCTTGCGCCCAGGCCCTTTGAATGGGTATCCACCCCGCTATACCTGTGCGTCTTTGTCCTGTACGTCTACTACCACCGGCCCGATAGAGGTTGTGACTGCGATTTTTCGGCGGCCAACGCCGCACTTGTCGCGGGCATGATCCTATGCCTGCTGGCGATTGATCGTGTCGAATACTGGCGTTACGGGGATTCGGCGCCCGGGCGGATCGCTGCACTACTGCTGGCGGCACGTATTGCCTTGATCGAGGCCGTGATTTACCTCGACAACGTCCATTTTTCCGTGTTCATGTACCTGCTGCTTCCCTTTATCGGCGTGCAGGACTTCGGGGAGCGGGCAGGTTACGTGTTGAGTGGCATGGCCTGGATCGCATATATCATCACGCATCCACTGTGGTACGCGGCGGAGATCGAGGTCAATGCCATGATCCTGTTCTCGCTGGGCCTGGTCTTTGTCAATACGATGGCGAGTGCCGTCCTCCGCGAACAAGAGAGCCGGGCCAGAGCCGAAAAGCTTCTACGCGAACTTGAAGTCTCGCACCGTCAACTTGCCGCCTACGCCGACCAGGTGGCCGAACTGGCGACCACTCAGGAACGCAACCGCCTGGCGCGGGAGATTCACGATAGCCTGGGCCATTACCTGACCGTGATTAACGTCCAGCTTGAGAAGGCCCTGGCCTACCGCAACAAGAAACCGGACGAAGCCGATCAGGCGACGCTGGACGCCAAACGCCTGGCAAGCGAAGCGTTGCAGGATACCCGCCGTTCGGTCAGCGCGCTGCGCTCGGCGGGCGAATCGTTTTCCCTGTGCCGTTCGCTGGAAGACCTCATCGCGCCCATGCAGAGCAGTCAGCTCATCATTGATTTGCGATTCCAGGGCGAGGAAGCGCTCTTCAGCAATCAGACACTGCGTACCCTGTACCGGGCGGCGCAGGAAAGCCTGACCAACGTCCACAAGCACGCCAACGCCACGCGCATTGATCTGGCCGTAGCACTCGGCAAAGACGAAGCCGCGCTGTCCGTGCGCGATGATGGACGCGGCTTCGATCCGCAGAGGGTGCAGAACCAACCGCCCGGCATGGAACGCGGCTTCGGGCTACAAGGGCTGCAAGAGCGCCTGGAACTGGTCGGCGGGACGCTGCACCTGGAGAGCCAGGCCGGGGCCGGGACAAGCCTCTTGATCCGCATCCCCAGGGCTTCCACCGTACAAAACCTGGAAGGCTTCAGTTGGAGGCGGCGCTCATGACCCACGCTGACGAACGTCCAGCGGTGCGGGTCCTGGTAGCCGACGATCAGCGTCTGATGCGCACGGGGATCGCCTCGCTGCTGGAGATTCAAGAGGGGATCGAAATCGTGGGCATGGCCGCTGATGGCCGGGAGGCTGTCGAACAGGCGGTTAGCTTGCGTCCAGACGTGATCCTGATGGATGTGCGAATGCCGATCATGGACGGCGTGGTGGCGGCGGGGCAGATCAGGCGGCAGTTGCCGGAGTGCCAGGTCCTGATGCTGACCACCTTCGACGACGAGGAATATGTGCTGGAAGCCCTGCGGGCGGGCGCCTGCGGTTACCTGCTCAAAGACATCCCGGCGCACGACCTGGCCCGCGCGATCCTGGCGGCGCACCAGGGCATCTACCAACTTGACCCGGCGGTTGCCAGCAAGGTCGTCAATGCCCTGAAGGCCAAAGGCGAACTGCATGTCCAGGCTGCGGCCATCGAAGCCCTCACGCAGCGGGAGATCGAGGTGCTGCGCCTGATCGCCAAAGGCGCCACAAACCGCGAAATCGCCGAGGAATTGGTCATCAGTGAGGGAACGGTCAAGAACCATATCTCTAACATCCTGAGCAGCCTGGAACTGCGGGATCGCACGCAGGCTGCAATCTTTGCAAAGGAAAATGGGCTGCTATGAACGTGTTTGGAAATCTGCCGATCTTCGTGGCGCATGGCGCGCTTGGCTACTGGGACGACCTGGCCCTGGCCGTGGTCGGCCTGCTCCTGCTGGGATACCTGGCCTTCCTGGCGATCCGACAGCGCCGCAACAAATTAAACCGGGAGCCGAACGCATTGAACGCACCCAAAGATGAGCTACAAGGCGAAAGGGTGTCGCCCCTGGATTAGATACG
>DATGFK010000199.1:0-2376 GCA_035309185.1 Aggregatilineales bacterium | reverse complement strand
CTGGTAGTGGCAATCGTCTTTTCGGTCTCACCTGTGTTCAAGCAGCGGGCAAAGGCCGTTCCATCTAGGTTAAGGTGCTGCGCGGTGTTAATGAGATTGGCGGCCACAAAGGACTGGTAGCCTTGTGTCTGCTGCATGTTGAAGAGCGCGTCTTCCATCTCCCAAAAGCGATTTTGCTTTCCGGCGCACAGGGCGGCCTGCGCGGCGGCATCAGAGAACTGGCCGCCGACGAAGGTCACCGGGCGGTATTCCAGCCGCACCCTGCCCGTCCTGACGTACTGATCAATGATCGCCAGGATGGTCGGATGGTATTCGAGGCAGTGCGGGCAGGAGAAATCGGCCACCTCCATCAACATCACGTTGGTACTCGAATTCCCCAGGATGGGCGCACCGTCACTGGTGGTTGTCTGCGGAATATCGCTGTATTGACCAGGCGCAGCGCTGGCTGTCTGAGTATTGGACTGAGAAATCGCGTAGATCAGCAAAGCAGTAAAGGCGACAGCCACGAGTACGATAGAGATAATCAGAATACCGTTCGACTGTTTCGAACTGCGGCGTCTGGCTTTTTGTTTACCTGTTGCAGGCATTATTCACGGTCTCCAGGGACATTTGTTTGAGTATACGTCTATTTTCGACACAACTTTAACGTGCGGCCACCATGAGTCAAGGTCATTTAAGCATATTTAAGGCGGCGTACGAAGTTGGTTTAGGCCACGTGGATGCAAGCTACACCAGTTGTAGCTGTACGAGGGATCGCGTAAAATCCCCACAATAATCGCACGGATTCAAACTTGCGGCTGAGAAGGCCTGGCCCTGAAGCCGTGTAATTGCAAATCACAGAAGCAACACGTAGCGCCTCTGTCGCTGCGAAAAGTGATTGTCATCGTCATGATTGGCTGAAGGGGCAGCGTTGAAGATGAATATTGTAGAAATTATCGCCAAAAAACGCGACAGCATGGAACTTTCGACGGAAGAAATCGATTATTTCGTTAAGGCCTTCACCGAAGGGCAAATCCACGATTATCACGCGGCGGCCTGGCTCATGGCCGTCTATATCCGGGGGATGAGCCGCCGGGAGACGCGCGATCTGACGATGGCAATGGCCCACAGCGGCGACGTGTTGAGCATGGCCGACATCCTCCCCGTCTCGGTTGACAAGCATTCCTCAGGCGGCGTCGGCGACAAGACCTCGCTCATCGTGCTGCCGCTCGTGGCTGCCTGTGGTGTCCCGGTCGCCAAGATGAGCGGGCGCGGCCTGGGTTTTTCCGGCGGCACACTGGATAAACTCGAATCGATCCGGGGCTATCGCGTCGAGTTGACCCTGGACGAGTTCAAATACAATGCCAAGAAATATAGCATTGTGCTGGCCGGGCAGAGCGCCAACCTGACACCCGCCGATGCCAAGTTATACGCCCTGCGCGATGTCACCGCGACGGTTTCCAGCCTGCCGCTGATCGCCAGCAGCATTATGAGCAAGAAGATCGCGGCGGGTGCAGACGCCATTGTCCTGGATGTCAAGGTGGGCATGGGCGCATTTATGGCTCACATTGAGGAGGCCAAGCAGCTTGCGCGTCTGATGGTGGAGATTGGCCGGGGCGTAAACCGCCGCGTCGTCGCGCTGCTCTCCGATATGAACCAGCCGCTCGGCAATGCGGTAGGCAATGCTCTGGAAGTGGTGGAGGCTATAGATTGTCTGCGGCGAAGCGGGCCGCAGGACTTGCGGGATCACTGCCTCACCGTTGCCGCGCAGATGCTCCGGCTGGCGAGGAATAATCCCAGCAAGTACGCGATGGCCGAATATATGGCCGAGGCCGCAGACCGGCTGAACAACGGCGCGGCCTTTGAAAAATTCCGGGTGCTGGTCAAGGCCCAGGGCGGCGACGTGAGCATGGTGGATGATCCCTCAAAGCTGCCCAAAGCGCGTATCCTGGAACCGATGAAGGCTCCAAAAAATGGCTATGTCGAACAGATCAACGCGCAGCAGGTCGGCCTGGCTTCAGTAGACCTGGGCGCTGGGCGGCAGCGTAAAGGCGAGCCGATTGATTACGCCGTTGGGATCATTGTACACGTCAAGGTTGGCGATCCGGTGGTCGAAGGTGAACCCTTGTTTACGCTCCACGCCAACGATCCCGTTAAACTGGAACAGGCCAAACAGCGCTTGCAAAACACGGTCATCTTGAGCGACAGCCCAACGGCGCCACTGCCTGCCTTTTACGACACCATCACCAGCGACGATCCGCCCGTCAGTACGTCGGAACTTTCCATGAGTCGCCTGTAGGCGAGGGCCGGTCAGGGACAGGCATTGGCTTCCTGCTCGGCAAGCGTTGTGGCGAACTTGTGCCGACCATCGCCGTTGCAATCCGCGCGGAAATACAG
>DATGFK010000198.1:0-6520 GCA_035309185.1 Aggregatilineales bacterium | reverse complement strand
ATGAATACCTGGCTGCGATCCAGGCCGATCATCGCCAGGAATTCTTCCAGCAAATGGCCGGAATTGCCTACGAAAGGCAGTCCCTGCTTATCTTCATTATACCCTGGCCCCTCGCCGATAAACATGATTTCGGCAGTGGTCGGACCGGCGCCGGGGACAGCGTGGGTGCGTCCTTCCCATAATGGGCATTTTTTGCAAAGGCTGACCTCGTTCGCCACCGTCTTCAAGACTTCACTGCGTTCTTCCTCAGACATTGGACTTGCCGGATTTGTCACAGACAAACCTCCTATTGGAAGGCCAAAATATGCGTACTTACCCCTACCGCGCAGGTCGAAGGGTAAATTGATCCCGATAATCTAGACGCTGATGAAGCTGTTCGAGACGCGAAGCAAAGCGCGTTTTGTAGGACGGGCTGAGGGGAGCCAGGTTCATCAGAAAGGCATCTTCGCCGTTATCGCGGTAATAGTTTTTGCGACGGCCCGCGATCTCATATTCATATTTGCGATACAAGCTGATGGCTGGCTCATTGCCAACCCGCACTTCCAGGACGCTGTATTCGGCATCCAGCGCCATACCGCGCCCCAACATTCCCGCCAGCAGCAGCTCGCCCAGGCCTTTGCCCCGGTAGTGGGGATGGACGGCGATGGTGCTGATATGCGCCTCGCCATCAATCAGCCAGAAGCCGCCATAGCCCACAATCGTCTCGTGGGCATGTGATCCGTTGCGGAGCCGCTGCAATGCGCCGAGCCAACCTGCCGAGGACGATTTCCTGTCGGAGAGCGCCAGACTGACCATGTGTGAATGGTTATTGTCGGTGATCTCAAAGGTATAGGAACGGGCTGACCAGGGCAGCGGAAAGGACAGGTGGTCAATGTCCAACACTTGCGTAATGTCTTCCTGCCGCATGTAACGCAGAACGTAAGGTGAAGTACTCACGGATGGGGCACTCCGGGCTGGTGTAGGTACAGTGGAGCCGCGAAGGCGGCATCGGCTGGCAGCACGCTTTCGCGTCGCTGCCAGGCCAGTTCCGCCAGGAAGCCCGCCCGCCGCAATCTGGAAGCAGGACTGGCGAGAGACAGTGGTATGCTTTCGGCCTGTGCCCGGTTAATCTCGGAAAGGCCCTGATCGTCGAGTTCTCCGGCGACCAAAGTCGGCGTCGTGATCCTTGCCAAAGCTTCAGGCCAATTCATAATCTTGAGGTCATCCTGTCCCAGCCAACCTTCGGCTTTCGAGTCGGCCCGCCAGCGGTAACTTCCGGCACAAATTCGCCCGCGTCCGACCTGGATCACCGCCAGAAGCGTCCCTTCAAATCTTGCTTGAGCCACAGCGATCACATCGAGCGTCGGGATCGGGATCAGCGGCAGATCGCGGGCCAACGCCAGGCCTTTCGCCACGCTGAAGCCGATGCGCAGCCCATTGAATGAACCCGGCCCTTGCGAAACAGCCAGCACTGTCAGTGCGTCAACTTCGACTTGCGCTCGTCGCAGCACTTCGCGGATTGCAGGCATCAGTTCGACGGTATGCTGATTTGCTGTCGTCCAGGTCATCTCCGCGCGGACAAGCAATCCGTCGTACAGAGCCAGGCTCAAACAGCGTGTAGCGGTGTCAATTGCAAGCAGCATGTTGGCCCAATTTCAAAGGATTGGATGGCCTTAACAGGCACCCTCATTTTTCATCAGCGTCTATCTGCGTCTTAGTTTCCAGACTAATTTTACCCGCGATCTCACCCTGGATACCACTTTCTAGCTTGCGGCGCAGTTCTTCCAGCAGGCGTTCGTAACGAGAGCCGCTAGGCTTAAAGATCAGGACGCGCTCATCCTGCGCCGATGGCTGCTCAAGGGCGATCCAGAGCCGTTCGTCGGGCAAAAAAGACAGGATGCGCTCCGGCCATTCGATCACCGTAACGTCTGAACCCGCGAGAATATCATCAAGGCCTATCGAGAGTGCGTCGGCAGCGCTTTCCAGGCGGTAACAATCCAGGTGAAACAGGCGTTGAGAGTCGCGTGCGCGGTGATGTTCATGCACGAAAACGAAAGTCGGGCTATTGACGTTTTCCAAGGCGCCCCATCCTGCGGCAATTCCTGAGGCCAGAGCCGTTTTTCCCGCGCCGAGATCGCCGGACAAACACAGCACATCGCCGCCTTCCAGCAGTTCGCCAAGCCTGTGCCCAAGCTGTCGTGTCTGCTGATAGCTACGGCTTCGAACATTCAAGCTCTGGTTCACCAAAGGTTACGATCCTTTCCTGACAAAAGATAAGTCGCTGTGCTCAGACAAGTCTTTTCGGCAATGCGCACAGATAAAGGCTCCAATGCTTGACAACTTTGCCCAGAATCTCTATGATCCGAAGAATGAGAATCCACTATATATAATATAAAATGCAGTTACCTACCCTTACTATAACAGACCATAAACAATTACATAACGTGGTGCTGGATCGCCTGCGGGACAAGATCATGAGGGGCGAACTCCACGCAGGGGAATGGCTGCGCCAGGAACGCCTGGCTCGTGAACTCGGCGTCAGCCACACGCCGATCCGGGAGGCCCTCAAACAGCTTGAAGTTGAAGGACTGGTCGAACACGTCCCCTACCGGGGTGTGCGCGTCGTCGAATTCTCAATGGATGCTGTGGCGGAAATTTACGATATGCGCACCGTCCTCGAAGGGCTGGCGGCACGCGCCGCTGCCGAACGGTTGACCTTCGAGGAACTCTGTGAACTCAAACGCCTTCACGAAGCGATGATGGCGATTGGCACTGTGACCACGCCGGAGAAAGTCGAAGCGATACGGCAGTTGAATCGCGCCTTTCACCTTCAGATCATCCATGCGTCGCATCGCGCGTATCTGATCCGGACGTTGGAACAGATGTGGTCATGGTTCCCAACCATGCTGTGGAGCCAATACGCGCTGGAAGCGGATGCGGCGACGCCAAAACGGGCCGGGGCCGATAACCGGGATCACGGAGAAATCGTCGCCGCGCTTGAGGCCCGCAATCCGGCCAAAGCGGAGGCGGCAATGCGCTATCATATCGAGCAAACGCGCCAGGCATTGATGTATCATTTCAGCACCATGCCTGAAGCCAATCCCTGAGAGCTAATCCTGCGTTCGCGCCAACTGAAACAGGGACGGAAAGGGTCGGAACATGGGAAGCACCTTCGACTTCCGGTTGATTATCACCATTCTTGTTGTTGTCGTGATCTGCGCTGCTGCCGGAACTATCCTGATGGCAGTTGGCTTCGCACGCCGTGGAAGCCGCACGAGGACTGGCGCCATGATGGGGGCTGTCCTGGGCGCCTGTATTGGTCTGATGGTGATTGGCTCCATAGACATCGCAGCCAACAGCAGCATTGATCGGATCACCGAGCGCATGTTTGGCGTCGCCAGTGTGGGTTTAGGAATCCTTTTGCTTTTGCTGCTGCGCCTGTTTGGTACGAGGCAACATAGCACCGCAACAGACAAAACTACGAAGGATTTTTCGCAGTGGAATCTGCCCGTCGCCAAGGCCAGTCTGTCTGCCAGCAACGCCCCCAAGAAGCTGAGCAGTAAAAAGATCTTCCTGTCCTACCGACGGGAAGACAGCGCCGATGCAACGGGGCGCATCTACGATCACCTGGCAGAGCGCTACGAAAGGACATCCATCTTCAAAGATGTCGATTCGATCCCGTTCGGCGTTGATTTCCGTAAACATCTTCGCACGGTGATTGAGACCTGCGAGGTGGTTCTGGTGATCATCGGTGATCGCTGGCTGATGATCCCTGATGGGAGCGGGCAGCGTCGCCTGGACGACCCGGCAGACTTTGTGCGGATCGAAGTCGAATCGGCCTTACAGCGTGACATTCCTATTGTGCCGGTGCTGGTCAACGGCGCGACCATGCCTCGCCCCCAGGATTTGCCAGAAGCGATGCAAGAACTGGCCTATCGCAATGGTCTGCCTGTTCGCCATGATCCTGATTTTCATAACGACCTGGAACGGCTCGTCAAGTCGCTAGAGCAGAATTAGCCTGCCCCTTCCGACTTTATGGTCAGGCTTAGATCGTAGACCTCGCGGCTATCCCAGCCCGACTCCTGGGCGACGGCCTTGGCGGACTGCCGTCGCGCTTCGCCACTTTCGATGCGCATCCGGAGCGCAGCCAGGACCCTGTTTTCGTCCCAGCGCTCGGCGGTTGAGTCGTTAGCGCCGCCGAGCACCAGCGTGATCTCGCCACGTGGCTCGTTGACCTGATAATGGGCCAGTACATCCGCAGCCGCGCCGCGCCGGACTTCCTCGAATAACTTGGTTAATTCGCGGGCAACCGCAACGGGACGATTGCCCATCACCTCTACAATCGCGGCCAGGGTTTCGACAAGGCGATTGGGGCTTTCATAGGCGATAAGGGTACGCCGCTCCGTCAACAGCGATTCGAGCAGGTCGTGAAGAGCTTTTGCCTTGCGCGGCAAGAATCCGAGGTAAATGTAGCTATTGGTGGGCATTCCAGAGGCGATCAGAGCTGTGATGATCGCCGAGGGGCCGGGCAACGGGACAACGCGCACCTGGCGCGACAGCGCTTCGCGGATCAATTCGTGGCCGGGATCGGAAATGCCCGGCGTACCTGCATCCGAGATCAGTGCCACATCGCCGCCTGCCAGCGCTTCAAAGATCGCGTCCAGCTTGGTTAGTTTGTTGTGTTCGTGATAGGAAGTGAGCGGCGTTGTGATCTGGTAGTGATCAAGGAGCTTGCGGCTGGTGCGCGTATCCTCCGCTGCAATGAGGGAGACCTCGCGCAAAATGCGCAGCGCCCGGAGGGTTATATCTTCCAGATTGCCGATGGGAGTCGGCACGATGTACAGGGTATTCACCGGCTCTTGGCGTTGCCGGGACTTTGCACGCTGGAAATCATCGTCTGGCGGGAGATGCCGCTTAGCAAGCCCAAATGGCCGTCAAGCGTCGTACCGATGCTGATTCCGCCCGCGCCGATGGTGTAGCCATGAATGGTCTTGTCATGGTCGCTGGAACGCATCTTCAACACGAGAATGGCACGCTGGATGGCGCTGTCTATCTCCAGGTAACGCAGCATCACGATGCAGTCTACGATGAAGGACAGGCGACCCTTTTCCTCGCTGCTGAAGTCCGAACGTGTTTCTTCAGCCAGGAACAGCGCCGTGACGCCTTCTCGACGGAAAGCGTTCACCACGCTTGCGTAGATCGCGCGAAGCTCATGTGTATCGCTGGATAGGCGGGTAAAGTGCGTCAGGCTGTCCACCACAACCCGCCGGATGTTGTGCTCTTCGATCACCCGCAAGATCGGGCTGTCGGGCGTCGCCAGGCTGGCCGATAGCACCTCAGCCGAGGTGAACACCATGCGTAGACTGCCATCCGCCTCATAGCGGGTTAAGTCCCAGCCGAGGGACGCTGCATCGTTATAAAGCGATTTAGGGAACTCCTCAAAAGAGATAAACAGACCCGGCTCGCCTTGTTGCGCCCCTTCCAGCAGGAACTGGAAAGCCAACGTGGTCTTACCCGTACCCGGCGCGCCGCGCAGGAGGATCATCGATTCCGGGATAAATCCGCCGTTGAGCATACTATCCAGGCCGGAGATGCCAGTCATCAATCGCTTATTTTCATTCGCGCTCATCGCAAACCCCTGACAGGATGAATTGAGCCTAGTAGGCATGATTCTGAACGAAATTCACCACGGCGACATTTTGCTTGCAATCACTGTGGGTCTGAATACTCACCGCATCGGAGATGGGTGTCCCTGTGCGCCCCAAGACCTGAACGGTAAACTGGTCTTCCCTGGGTGTTGTGCCCAGGAAGGAGCCGAAGCCATCCCCGTACAAAGATGGTTTTTCACCCGTCGGGTCTACTTCGTCAATGTTGCCATTGCTGCCCGAAATGTGAACCGCAATGCCTTTGATGGGCTTGCCAGAGAGGTCTTTCACCGTGCCCTCTATGCTTTCCCAGTTACAGCCTTCCACACCCGTATGCGCGATATAGCGAATGGGCTGCACGGTGAACGGGAAGGGTGAAAGCGTGTACTGCACGGCAGGAGTACCTGTGGCGGGTGACAACGTCGCTCTGGTCGTCGCCAACGCACCCAGGACGGGCGTGAAGGTTGCCGTCGGAGTCCAGGTTGCCGTAAAGGTTGGGCTGGCCGTGAAGGTCGGCGAAGGCAGCGGAGTCGCCGTGGAGGGCAGCGGTGTGAAGGTCACGGTTGGCGTAGCGCTCGGCAGGGGCGATGGAATGACCAGGATCGGCTCAAAGGTCGGCTGGGGAAACGGGTTCAGCGGCGAACGGGGATAGGCAATCAGTAAAGCGGTTCCCGCGCACACGGCTACCGTCAACAGCAAGAACATTGCTGTGATCGCATCGGCACAGCCGGAACCCCGACTTTCGACCATCGGCGTATATTCGGCTGCGTCCGGTGCGCGCCGACGTGTTCCCTCCGGCGGCAAATCGGCGTAGTCTACGTAATCGCCATAATCATAGTCGTAGTATTCGTCGGGTTCTTCCCGGCGGGTCGGCGCAGCCTTCGTCCTACGTTCCG
>DATGFK010000197.1:0-3633 GCA_035309185.1 Aggregatilineales bacterium | reverse complement strand
GGGTTGGTCAGCCTGGGCGATAACCTGAACGTGTCTGGTACAGCCACACCTGGGGCTTTCAAGATGACCGCTGGCGCAGGCGCCGGAAAGGTGCTCACCTCGGATGCCAGCGGCAATGGGTCATGGATAGCACCTGTCGTTCAAGGCGGGATGATCAATGGCAAGTTGGCAACCTCCGTTGCGAGTAACAACTTTACCTTGGCGATAAAGACCTTAGCTGGCAACGATCCGAGTGTCACTGATCCGGTCTATGTGAGGATCGGAAACACACTGCGGGCCATCACCGCTGCGCTGAGCGTGACAAAAAATGCCGGCACCAACTGGATGAACCTGGGTAGCAACGAACTCAAAACCCAGGATATCGATCTGTTTACGTATTTGGGTTACAACGCAACGGACGGCGTAGTCATCGGATTTTCTCCGATCCCTTACGCCAGAGTATACGGGGATTTCAGCACAACGAGTACCAGCGAAACCTATGCGGCGATCTCCACCATTACGCATGCCACCAGTACCGATGAGTATGAGAATGTCGGCAGATTTAATGTTACGTTGTCGGGGGCTTCGGCGTATAACTGGTCGATTCCCTCGACGAGCATCATCATAAATCACCCGATTGACTCGACTCGGCTTCTTGTGTACGTTCCTAGAATTACTGCTTTTAGCGGCTCATTTACTACCATAAGCAGTCTTCTCGCACAATTTAGGCGGCAAGGCAAACAGATTTCCCTGGCGGTGCAATTCACGGTGACGACAGTCGGAACTGCTAGCGGCGAAACACTGGTTACGACTCCATATCAAACTGCGGCTACTTATGTAGGCAGTGGTCTGAATAGTGCGGCTGTTTCAATGCTCGTGTACTTTACAGCGCCTGCGCAGCTTGCCGTTAGGAAATACGATTCGACCTTCGGCGTTACTAGCGGAACTAGCCTGTACCTGACCTGCATTTACATTGGAAACTGATGCTCCCAAAGCCAAATTGCGATAGACAAAATTGGCGGGAAGCACTCTTAGATAGGTTCAATGCCTTATTGATACGACAACTGATAGTTCGCCCGTATCAGTCGCCGGAGGCAATGCCCATTGGTAGCGATAAAGCGGGGTACCGACATCCATTCCCTGCCCCGCTTTCTCCGGCATCAGAAGCATCACCAGGCTTTCGAATCTTGAGAAAGCCAATTTCATGAAATGATGGAAATGCCTGTACGTTAGAAAAGTAGAGAACTAGGAGTTTCACATGGAACTTATTGCAGAAAATGCCCCAACAACTTTGCCAGCGATAAAATTACTGCAACGAGATACACCACAGATCTTGCACAGGCGTAACAAGCGCCGGAGTGCGGGCCTCTCAATACTACCTGAGGACGCTTTTCCTGCCGTTCTGGCGGCATTGCAGTCTGATGCTCCTGTGGAGTATGAGATCATTCTGCAATCAGATGGCTATCACGCCGTCAACGCGGCACAACATCTTGACATTACGTTCCGGCAAAACGAGATTGCCATCCGTTCTAGCAAAGAGGATAACACCGCTTTGTCTAGCGGCATGCATCTGGTCGGCTACGGTTATCGCGAAACCGTCCAAGGCGTTGGAGAGGCGCAGATGCAGGCGATTGATAACCGGATGGAGTACCGGCGTGGCAATCTGACCGAATGGTATATCAATGGCAGGTTGGGTCTGGAGCAGGGTTTCACCTTGTACCAGGCACCCGTGGGTGGTACACGCGGAGAACTCCTCATTCAATTAGCTTATCTGCCAGAACTGGTGCCTACCTTATCTGAAGATAGGCAAAGCATCACATTCACCTCGTCTCACGCCGATGGGCAGATGCTCTATGGCCATTTGTTGGCCACTGACGCGGCGGGCCAATTGTTGCCGGTCTACCTGGAAATTGCAGATGATAGTGCGAAAGGTCAACCCTGTCTGCAAATTGTGGTGGACGACAAAACTGCGCTGTATCCCATCGTCGTAGATCCTTTTATCCGGCAAGCAACCCTGACTGAGGCAGATCCCGCCGACAGCGCCTATTTTGGTTCAACCATGGCGATAAGTCGTGATGGAAAAACTATTGCCGTTGGTGATTGGTGCCAGACCATCGGTAGCATCAACTGTGCTGGAGCGGTGTATATCTTCGAGCGAGCAGGTAATCCATCCATATGGAAGCAAACGGCGAAGCTCGTCGCGCCAGATCCAAGCCTCAACGGAGATGGATTTGGCGTTATCGTCGACATTGATGGCGATACAGCAGTAATAGGTACCCAAGCGAAAGATGAGCGTGCCTATATTGCAGTGCGTGATAGCAGAGGCTGGGCTTCGGCCTCGGTACAGAGAATAACTACGCCATCAGGATCGAACAGCTTTGGCTGGAATGTGGCGATCAGTGGCGACACGATTCTGGTCTCAGATCCTTTTATTTTATCTGGACCTGCATATGGACAAGTGTATGTTTATGTTCGATCCAACGATGGCACATGGCCCATCAGCAGCACACCGCCAGCCATAAATAGCGGAACGAATGACGCATTTGGGGGAGCGCTCGGCATTAGCGGCAACACCGCAATTGTTGGCCTATCTGGCACGAATGGCGCAGCCTATATTTTTGTGCGTCCTCCCGCCGGAAGTTGGCCAACTGGCTCCAGTTACACCCGGAAACTTCTGCCCAGTGATCCTTCTAATGCACGCTCCTTTGGTACTGCCGTCGCTGTAAACGGTGATACAGCCGTTGTCGGGGATGATGGAAACGTTGTCGGTGGAATCGCGACAGGCGCCGTATATGTCTACGTACGCAATACAGACGGGACATGGCCCGGGACTGAAACCCAGAAACTAAGCGCCAGCAGTGCAACGGCCACTGGCGTAGGGTTTGATGTCGCATTAAGCGGGGACATCATTATTGCACAGAATGCTCATTTTCAGTCGATTGCCTATGTCTTTACACGCTCCGGCACAAGCTGGTCGCCTCACGAGGTTCAGCAGATCGCTGCGGGAGGTACCCATGAATTTGAACAGGGATTCAGAGCTTCAGCGATCAACGGCAGTCTTGCTATCATTGGGAATTTTCCAAATAGGTCTTCTGCCAGAACTGACGTTTATGTCTCATCAACACTTCCCACGCAGGCGCCGGACTGGCTGATGGTGGCGAACGCAGCGGGGGCGGTGGGGCGCATCGTAGGGCTTAATAGCGCTAATCCAACTTATCAGCCCCTCCTGTCCTCCCCGCCTGGCAGCCTGGGTACAGCCGTCAAGCTTGTCAGCGACCCCTGGAACACCAATCAGGTGCTGCTAATTGGGTCGAGCGGCATTCTGTACTGTAGTGACATCACTGTCGCCAATCCCACCTGGCAGACCGCCGTCAGCGCAGCAGTGGGAGAAACCTACATTGCCGACATGAAAGGCAGCCTGACCAGCCAGAACTACTTCTGCTGGCTGTCACACAAGGTCGTCAGCGGCACAGACTACGTCCTCTACAACTACACTACAGACTTCTTCGCGACCACGCACAGCCTCCAGGTGGCGCGCTACAGTGCCAGCATGACCTGTGGCATCGCCCGGAGCGATTACAACGACGGCAAGTTTTGGGTCTCAGCAGGCGACCCCACCATGAGCGACGCCGGGGTATACCCCATCACTGGTGG
>DATGFK010000196.1:0-6109 GCA_035309185.1 Aggregatilineales bacterium | reverse complement strand
ATGGATGATCGGCAGGCCATTTTTCAAACTGAGTTTGAGCATCATTTTGCCGAGCGCACTGGCGGCTGCCGTGTTGATAATCGCCTTGTGCCGCCCTTGCTTGACGATCTCCAGAAAGGCCAGCGCCGTGAGCGGATTGACCATCGTCATCGAACCCTGTTCCAGGCTTACGCCTTGGGGCAGGGGAATGCACAGCGTGGCGGACGTGACCGCATATTCGGCCCAGGTGCCGTCACCGTCGCCTGCCACAAAGGCGACCCGACGGCCCACATAAAAGTTCGGCACGATGCCTGATCCTGCCGCGATCACCGTGCCGCTGCCCTCGAAGCCTGGCACAACGGGCAGTTTCTTGCGAGTCCCGTACATCCCTTTCAGGAAGGCCAGGTCAGAGGGGTTGACGGGTGCAGCCGCCACCTTGATCAGCACCTCGCCGGGGCCAGGAGCCATTACGGGTTTTTCGACCAGTTTGAGACTTTCTGCTTTGCCGTCCTCGGCGTGCATTTCGAGAGCGCGCATGGTCGCGGGGATCTTTGTAACCACGCTGTGATTTACCTGCCTTCGGTAGTTGTAAACGTCATGACACAGCGTACATCATGTCACCCGAACACGCAAAAGCAGAGATCATGGGTAAAAAACATCACCAAAATTGGAAAGAAAAAGTGGGCCATTTTGTCTGGAAGTGAAAGATTCACAAATTATTCAGAACTCACGCTAATAGATGTAGCCATGCCGATTATGGCTGAACTGGAATTTCCTTTTGCCCAATAGACTCCCAGTACCACTGTTTTATTCGACAGGTAACAGGGTTAAGATACTTGACGTTTGTCGCCAAGCGCCACGCCGATAGTCATCGTAGTACACTGCACCACACAACGCAGCGGATCAAGACACAATCGGGTAGAAAGATTAACGTCATGATCCCTTGTCCTCAATGCGGGTTTGATAACCCTGATCAGGCAATTGTCTGTGAACGCTGTTATCTCCTTCTCGGCTTACCAAGCAACGAGGGAGAGAGTACGACATTGCCAGCAGACGTGGAAATGCGCACAGTCTTTGTTCCACAGAGACCTGCCCGGCCTCAGATCGCGCTGGCGAAGCATTCCCTCGCGCTCTACATTGGAGACCTCAACATCCCAATCGTTCTTCAGGTTCCGGACGCTGCTTATCTGGGGCGCCTATCCGACATGATGAAGGTACATCCATTGCTAGACCTGACCCCATTCGGCGCGCATGCCAAAGGCGTTTCCCGTTTGCACGCGGCATTGCATCGAGTCGGGGCAGGAATCGCAATTGAGGACCTGAACAGCGCCAATGGCACTCATTTCAACGCCGTTCGACTAAAACCAAACGTGCTGTTTACCTTGCGTAGTGGCTCTACAGTACACCTGGGTATCCTGGCGATTGAGATCGTCTGGGATGATAAGGCACAGCGAACTAACCCTTCCTGGCGCTAGATTGGAATAATCAGCGTAGCCTCACTGTCCTGGGCTACGGCATGTGCCACATCCTTACGCTGTATTAGGGACGGCCCATTAATTGGCTGCAATCTGCCAAACCCTATGAGCACAGCAAGCGTGCCAATTATCGCAACCACGGCAATGACCTCGTATCCGGCAAGCACCTGAATTACCCCATTCCCAAACAGGGCCAGGATATGCTGGTGGTCAAGTCCCAGATCAGCGTAGATACCAATTATTTGAGATTTGTGTGCAATATTTTCACCTGGCTTGTTCCTGCTATTCATCCCCTACACATCTAAGCATGATTAAATAAGCTCAAACGCATCCGATATGTGAAATGCGTAGATGCAGGGAGGGAATGATGCCCTATAACTCGACCCGTGATCTGCCCGATTCGGTGCGCGACCATTTGCCGGAACATGCGCAGGAGATCTATCGCGCTGCATTCAACAATGCCCTCAAGGAATATGGCGAGAGCGATGAGGCGCGGGCGCACCGCGTGGCCTGGGCCGCCGTCAAGAACGAGTACGAAAAAGACGAGAAAAACGGTCAATGGCACCGTAAAGCGGAAAGCGCGAAGCGGTAGAACAGCCGCTGCGTAAGAACATCATGGCGCGCTCAGATTCGCCTTGAAGAAGGCGTCAAGTCGCTGCATGTACTCAGCATGATGCAGGGTGATAGCCTGCCCGTGATCGCCGTCCTCCAGATGCCAGAATGTGACGCTGACGCCCGCCGATTTGAAGGCGTTATACAGATCGATCCCATGATGGATCAGCACCGTGTGATCGTCCTGGCATTGGATCAGGTAGACCGCCTGGTGATGTGCCGCCAGATCGGCAGCAGTGGCGATGGGCGCAGCCTCCCAGATGCGATCCCCGGAGATGAGCCAACCGGCTAGCATTCCGCCGGGAAGCAGGAGCGGCGTAAGGCCGTCGGCGACAGCCTGTTCCGCAAGCACACTGTCGGCGCGGGCATAAGCACTGTCGGCCCAAACCGCTCGAACCCGGCTATCGGCTCCCGCAGCCAGGATCACCGACGCCGCGCCCATCGAAATGCCCGACAGCCCGATCTGATCCGGCGCGAAGCCCCGCGTCAACAGGTAGTCATAAGCGCCCAATACGTCCCAGCGTTCCGAGTAGCCCATGCTGATACGCCCATTGCCCACCGTATCCCCGGAACTGTCGCTCAAGTCAATGGACAGCACTGTGTAGCCCATGCTGAGATAATCGGCAGCCCGCCCCAATTCATCGCCGAGGTAACGGCTGCCCTTGTAGCCGTGAACGACGACCAGGGCAGGATGGTGCCCGTCACCTGGCAACAGAAAGCCGTAAACCTTGTAGTTTTGCCCACGCGAGGGGAAGGTCACCGTCTCGTAACTGCCCGTGGGTGTGGTCAGATCCGCGTGCGGGGGCGGCAGCGAGACGGCATTGTAGGCCGCCACGCTGGCAAATGTGTACACAGCAACCGATCCGCCAATGAGTAAGATGAGCACGAAGGCCAGGATCAATTTTCCAATGCGTCGAAAACGGATAGGCACGCTTCACCTCGCTTTTACTTGCGATCACGTCGAACGTTGTCGAGCTTAAGGAGTCGCTGTCGGCGATGTATCGGAGCCGAAATCAACCTTATCTATGCGCCAGTTTTCGTGTAGAAAGTTCATGAAACCGTCGTCTCGCAAAGTCATACTTAACGGGCCAGATTGACCATCTTCATAAATCACTACTCCCGAAAAATCAGCTTTGTTGCCGCCGCTCAGGCCATCGCCAGTCCATTGGGTTATGCTGTGGCTGGTAAAATTCCAGGATTGGATGTGCTTCTCGGCCTTGATGCCAGCCATATAGCTATCGGCGGCTTGACTCGCCTGATATTGGGCCAGGAGATTAGGTAGCGTGTTCGGGAAAATCACGCACATCAGCACAAAAATGAGGAAGAACAGGCAGCCACAGGGCAACAGCGGAAACCGTTTCCTTGCGGCGGGTATTTGGGGATTTTGATTGGTTAGCATTGCCTATCCTGAGCGGCGATGAAGGATTACCGATGTCAGTATAGGGCCTTTTAAGCGTGCGCGATATAGGCAGGCACGCAGGGTCAGGCATGACAAGCGTCCAATTTGCCTGCGGATAGAACATTTGAGATTTCAGCTCAACTCCAGCAACCGGAGATAGATTGCTCAGGTTGTCTGGGAGATCGCTTCGAGGACAGCAGGCAGTAGCTGCTTTTTGCGCGACACAACGCCGGGCGCGTCCAACGTTTCGTCAGCCAGCCGCGCATAGGGTAGGGCCGTGATCACTCGTGCCAGGCCCACGGGCACCAGGATACTGTTGCCGTGTACGACATCAGTTACCATGAGCATGGCGAGCGCAAGGCTCTTGGCTTCCAGGAGCTTCGTCAAAGACTCTCGTATATCGGCCAGGCGTGGGGCCAATTCGCTCAAATTTGCCACTTCTACCTGCGCAATTGCCACCGAGACGCCACTGGCCTCGAAAAATTTCAGATCGGTTTTGATCATCTCATCGGCGGGCTGCGAACCCAGTCCCGCGCTGGCCGCCAGCAGGCTTTGTCCCAGCGCTTGGATCGCAGCACGCACCGTTGGATCGTCGGCATCTGCCTTGCACAAACCGGCCATGACGGCCAGCCGCTTCGCCACGGCTTGATCGCGAGTCGTGGTTGTCGGAGAGCGAAAGACCAGTGTGTCCGAGAGGATTCCGCACAGCAACAACCCGGCGATCTGATCGGGAATCGCGCTGTGTAATTCGATACCGCGCTCGGCCACGAGAGTAGAGCAACTCCCGACCGGATCGACGTGAAATTGGATCGGGATGGTGGTCGGCACGTTGCCTAACCGGTGATGATCCAGCACTTCGACCAGTTCCGCGTCTTCGAGGCCAGGAACAGCCTGTCCTGGCTCGTTGTGGTCGACCATGACGATTTTGCGGCGGGGCGGAGTCAGCAGGCCTGTTTTGCGGCACAATCCGACGTAACGCCCAGTCGCATCCACCACCAGGAAATCATCCTGATTGGAGCGCAGCGCGCCCGCGATCACGTCGCGGATGTGATCCTCGTCGTGCAGCATCGTGCCTGCTCCTTCGAGGGCAGACTCAATAGGCCGCTCAAGTTCACGGGCCAGGGCGAGTACCGACGCCGAACTCAGGGCATTTGCCAGGTTGCCAAACAGGTCGGCCCCCGACAACAGCCCAACCGGGCAGTCGTTTTCATCCAGGACCGGCGCAGGGCGGCGCGTGTTGGCGACCAGTTGGCAGGCGTCTAGCAGCGTCTGACCTTTGCGGAGCGAGGGCAGCGGCTCAGAAAGATCGCGGACACGGCCCCACACATCAGCCACGTAAGTTGGCGGTTCCAGGCCAAAACGTTCGAGCGCAAAGGTAGTCTGTGAGTTGACTTTGCCTGTACGCGCCGCTGTATAGCTGTCGTCGCCGCGCCTGTTTAACACCCAGGCGTAGCCGACAGCCGAAGCAATGGCATCGGTGTCCGGGTTGCGGTGTCCTACAACAAGAATTGTGGGATTAGACATGAGGTTATCTTAATCGCTCCTTGAGATTAGTACAAGCAAAGGGGAAGGCGTAGGCTCCAGCGTCCGGCGCACCCCTCGCCCGCGTGCGGGTTTAAGGGCCACAGGTGAGGGAGTCTACGGCAGCGTAGAGCGCGTGATGTTGGGCGAGAGCGGCGGGAAGCCGATCCCATAGCCGCGCACGCTTTTGAGTCCTTCCCACGGCTTACAATAGCGCGGATCGCAATCGGTGAGCGATCCCAGGTTGACCGCATTGTTGTTTGTTGTCACGAAGATTCCTGCCGCG
This sequence comes from Aggregatilineales bacterium, assembly GCA_035309185.1. Lineage (GTDB taxonomy): Bacteria > Chloroflexota > Anaerolineae > Aggregatilineales > UBA2796 > DATGFK01. Next base: position 837 of record DATGFK010000196.1, on the reverse strand, counting down.
TGGTCGGAGATCAGCATCGGGCTGTCCACCGTCTTGATCAGCAGGACTTCGATGCCCAGATCCGGGTAGGTCAGGTACACATCAAAATCGGGCGGCGGAGCGGCGTCAAACTCGTAGAAGGTAACGGTCGCAGGTTCGCCCAGGCTTGCCAGGATCTGGCCCAGGGTGAAGTCCGGGCTGTCGTTGGCATAGAAGATGCTGCCTAACTGCTCGACATTGCTAATGGCTGCCATTTCGATGGCGACGCCGTTGCGGGCCATGATGAATTGGTTGGGAGCAGTTTGGTTGTCTTCGTCGCCCAGGCCCAGCACGTCATGTACGTAAGGGTGCGCCTTGACCACGTCCGCCGCCTGCCGGATGGTCATCGCGCCGGGCCTGGCGCCCAGCAGGCAGGGCATTGCGCAGTTTGATCCGTCCGGCATGGTGAACATCGCGTTGAGCGAGTCTCGTCTCGCAGCTTCCCGCGCGGGGGCAATCGCCAGCGCCAGACGGATCGTCGCGCTGAACACGACCAGGAGCACAAAGGTTAGTAGAAGCAATCGTCGCATTCAAACCATTATAGTCGGAAGTGGACTATGCTGTCGGCAACCACACCCGAAACGTGCTGCCCTCGTCTGGCTTGCTGTCCACCTCGATGGTCCCGCCATGCAGGTGGATAATCTTGTCAGCAATGGACAGGCCCAGCCCCGTGCCCTCTCGGCGAGTCGCGTGGGCGCTGCGTGTTCGATAGAACCGTTCAAAAATGTGGGGCAAGTCTTCAGGTGAGATTCCCATCCCGGTATCCGAAATCTCTGCCGAGACACGCCCGTCCACGCAGGCGGTTTTCACAGACACCGA
>DATGFK010000195.1:0-4756 GCA_035309185.1 Aggregatilineales bacterium | reverse complement strand
AGCGCTGCAAGCCCTTCAACGGGTTGGCCTGGCCGAAAAAGCGGATCAACGAGCCGATCAACTCAGTGGTGGGCAGCAACAGCGAGTGGGTATCGCAAGGGCGCTGATGCAATCGCCTTCGATCATCCTGGCCGACGAACCGGTAGCCAGCCTTGATCCTGTATTGGCTCATTCGATCCTGGGATACCTGGAACAGCTCAACCGACAGGACAAAATCACCGTCCTGTGCAGTTTGCATTATCTTGACCTGGTGCAGCGCTATGCCACTCGTGTGATCGGCTTGCGTAACGGTGTCCTGGTCTACCAGGGCGACAATGCTGACATCCGTGCGCTGGACGACACGCGCTTCAAGGCCATTTACGGTGAAGAGGCGGTACGCCTGGGAAGTGTGACAGGCTGACATGAATAGCGAGACAGAACGCACGCTTACAGGAGCAGAGAAGAATAATCGAGAGCTAAAGCTAAAGGCAAATCGCGTCATGGCGCTGGCGCTGATTCCTGGCCTGGGGCAGGTCTATAGCGGGAGAATCGCACGGGGCCTAACCATATTTGGCTTCATGGCAAGCGTTTTCGCGCTAATCATGTGGCGGCTCACCGCGCATGGGGTGATCAACTTTAGCGGCCCGGCAGCACAAGGGCCTGATCAGTCGGAGATCAATGCGGTTCTCGGCCTGACTATATTCCTTTCCCTGTGTTCTCTCGTGATCTATATCTGGAGCATCCTTGATGCCAGGGGAATCGCGCTCGGAAAACCGCGCAAAGTGACGAGTGTGATTCTTGTAGGTATGGTGGTTTACTGTGCCATTGGCTGGGATGTAACGCAAATTGACTTCGGCAAGGCGCTGAGGGATCTGCCGATTCTTGAGAAGGAAATCGTGCCTGTCGCATGGCCTTTCTCCGATGTATTCGAATATGGCGCGGTCAGGACTGAAGCTGTTGCCTATGTGGATGTCCCATGCGGCAACAATCCTGCGCCGGATGAGCCTGCCGAAGTTTCGGGACAGCCGTTCATCAGCGTGACGCCGACCTGTGGTGACGAGGCTGGCGCCGTGCAGCCCGACGGATCGCGCAACCCGCCAGTGGGTACTGCCCTGCATATTGTGGGACATGGCTTCAGGCCGAATCAAGAGGCTACCTTGTGGTGGCAACCCACTGCCTCTGACGAATTTTGGCCGCAGGGAAAACGTCTCACGGCGACTGCCGATGCGCAGGGCAATTTTTCATTGGACATCACCATCCCTTATTTTAGCCTGACCGGCGCGTCGCAAGTGCGCAATACGGTCAAAATGCGCCAGGAAACGCAGACCAACGAACTCCATTTCACGGAAGATTTCAACCTGGCCTCAAGCAAAATGGCAGAGACCGTCTTTCTGGCGCTTATGGCAACGCTGTTTGGCATGATATTCGCATTACCGCTGAGTTTCCTGGCGGCACGCAATTTGATGTCGGGCAGCGGCATAACTTTGGTCATCTACCAGATCGTTCGCACCATCTTCAACTTCGGACGGTCTATTGAAGCGCTTCTGGTGGCGACGATCTTTGCGGCCTGGGTTGGCCTGGGGCCATTTGCGGGAACGCTGGCAATCGGCTTCCATACCATCGTCGTGTTGGGAAAATTGTACTCGGAGGGCATTGAAGACATTCAGCCCGGCCCCATCGAAGCCATTCGCGCGACGGGCGCCAATTGGCTGCAAGTCATCGTCTACGGCATTGTGCCTCAGATTATTCCATCCTTCGTCTCATTTACCCTCTATCGCTGGGACGTAAATGTCCGGTTTTCAACCATTATTGGCTTTGTGGGCGGCGGCGGAATTGGCTTTATCTTTTTGCAATTCATCCACCAGTCGAATTTTTATGCAACCGGCATCTGTGTCTGGCTCATCGCGTTTGTCGTCACAGCATTGGACTATGCCAGCGCGCAGATCCGTCAGAAGTTCGTTTAGGTAAGGTTATCGCTTCATGCGCCGGACTTTCCCGCAACGTTTTGCCCTGACCGCGTTGATTTTCCTCGTGTGCGTGCTGTCCACGCTGGCCTCTACAAGTTCCATCACGGCGGCTGGATCGCGTGCTGCGCAGACGCAGGCGACAGACGATCCGCCCCCGCCGCTGCTGGATACGCCGATGGGCGCAGTCGAATCGTTTTACCGCCCGCAAGATGCCGCCGACGCGGGTGTTGGCTTCGAGCGGATCATCTTCGAGTGGCGCTATTTCCAGCCCAATAGCGAGGACGATTGGCAAACGTGGTCGGTTCCTGACAGTTGGTTGTCCACCGCGCGGCGCGATGGCCGGATGGTGGTAGGTCTGCTCAAAAACGCGCCCAACTGGGCCACCGGGAGCACACTGCTGGGCGCGGTGCCGCTGGGCCTCGATTATTCCATTGACGACAAGCGCAACCTGTGGGCTAATTTCGTGAAGAAGATCGTCACCTACTATGGGCCGAAGTGGAATATTCACCACTGGATCATCTACAACGAACCCGACATTCGCCCGCAAAACACAACCGATTTTGAATTTGCGGGCAGCGTGGACGACTATTACAAGTTGGTCAAGGTGGCATATAAGACGGCTCATGCCAACGACCCGCAGGCGGTGATCCACCTGGCGGGCTTCACGTACTGGCAGGATGTCGTTCACAACCGCAGTTTATACCTGGAACGCTTCGTGCGGACAGCCACCAACGATCCCGAAGGGCGCAAGAACGGCCTCTTCTTTGACGTGCTTTCGGTTCACGTCTTTGAGACGACGGATAACGTCTGGTATATCACGCAGTTGTTCAAACAACTCCTTGGCGAGGCGGGCGTGACCAAGCCGATCTGGGTGGACGAAATGAATGCGCTGCCCACGGTAGATAGCGGCTGGCCGCTGCAAAACTATGGCATCCCGGTCAGCCTGGATCAGCAGGCGGCGTTCATCATCCAGGGATCGGCGCTGGCGATGGCGGCGGGCGCGGATCACGTCGAAGTCTACCGGCTGTATGACAATGAAGTTCACGATGGCTACGAAGCATGGGGCCTGGTGCGCAACGACGGGACGCACCGCCCTGGTTTCTTTGCCCTGAAGACGGCCAGCACTTACTTTCGCGACAGCACGAGCGTCCAGCGCTTCAAAACCGCCTTCGCCACGATGGTGGTCTTTGCGCAGAATGGACGCACGGTGTACGTTGCCTGGAACCGCACTCGCCACACGCCCATGACGCTGCATGTCCGCGCCTCCGATCCCGCCAGCACAGACGCGAAGTTCGTCTCGATGATCGGCGATGAGCAGACGATAGCCCCAGGTGAGGTGAAAGAGGCTTCGTACTCCGCCGATTTGCCGCCGTGTGAGCAATCCTGCGACGTACAAGGCGACCCGGTGATCCTGGTACAGCCGGGCGAACCGCAGCCGGGGTGGGTGGTCGATTCGTCCGGGCAGGTCGCGATCCTGAGCAACCAGCCGGATACGACGGCGACGATGGAACCGTGAATCCGCCCCCCAACCCTGAATTTGGGGGAAACGTGAGCCAGCTTGTTGCGGCATCAGGATTCCGCGTCAACTATTTAGTGTACGGACACGGCATTGCCGTGTCCGTGCGCCCCGTTCGGTGTCAGTGTCCAGTTGGCTGGACACCCCGGACACTTTGGCAGCACCAGCCACACCCTACATTACTACCTGGGCATCGCGTTCACGATCTTGCCGACAAATTTCCCGACCGATTTCAAGGATTTTCCGTAGGTCTGCGTCATGGTCAGTCGTGTTGAAGTTGGAAACAACTTATCGAAAATTGCCGCAGGCACATACACGAGCAGACTGACTGAAACCCAACCCAATAGCATCAAAATAAACAACGTACCGATTGAAAGTCGGTAGCTTTCCAAAGCTACACCTGTCACGTCGGACAGGTTGTCGGAACTGGGCCAATATCTCCCCAGGACAACGGCGACCCCAATCCACAGCGCAACGACCAGCGGATAAAAAAGTTGGTGTGGAATCCGGTCAGGTTTTGATTCAACAACCTCGGAAACTACTTCCACCCTTCTATACCTTCGCGTCGTGCGCCGCGTAAAAGTTTGGGCGATCGTCCCGATGAAGCTTCGAGGAATAATTGTTAATAACAAGGCGAGAAGAATGGCTCCGCCCACTGGAACGCCATTAACTGCAAAGACTGCTGTCCACGCAACAAAAATCACCAGGAGCAGTAGTTGACTGGAGATCCTGTAGAGATTCCTTTCAATAGTTGCGGCAGTCCCGCGCTCATTGGTGACAGCCTGGATGGCCCTTCCTTCACCGTTTGCGTCGTCGGCGTCAGTATCGCTATCTGTGAGTTCCGATGGTTCAAGTTCGCGCGGTGTAAGCAGTTCACCATCGTTGCCCGTAAGTTGTGGGAGTTGAGGATGCGACATTGCAGCCTCCCCTTTTGTCACAGGTATCCTAGAAGTCCGACGACTGATTCTCAGTCTATTATGCTACCGTCTAGCAATCGTCTATTTGGCGGCCCGACCATTAGTCGCGTTCGGGAGGAGTCGAGGATCGAAATACCGAGGGAATGGCAAGGATAAGACCAATTACGGCGGAGAGAGATGTAATTACGCCTAGCTTCGTGCTGCGGTCGTGTGAACGAAACGGCGAAATCGGGCCGTGTGCGAGGCGGCTCGCTGGTATCATTGAAAATCCACCGAAAAGGACGTTGGAAACCATCGCATACCAGGTCCAACGCTTTCCGGAAGGAAGCCCGAAGAGTGCAAGGAGAAGCTGCCCCGTGCCAAGTGCGAAGAGCTTG
>DATGFK010000194.1:0-9790 GCA_035309185.1 Aggregatilineales bacterium | reverse complement strand
CTGTCAAAATCGAGCTGTGGAGACAGCGCCCTGCTGGCGAACCAGAGGGCTACGGGCGTCAGCACGACAAGCACTACTGCCAGCCGTCTCCAGGGGATTGGCTTTCTGATCGACCTTAACAGGCCAGCAAAACCCACTATTCCCGGCCCCGCTACAATGAGGGAAGTCTTCCAGTCTACCGGCAGTACCAGGTGCAGGATAAGCAGGAGCGCAATCGCCGCCACGTAGCCTAGCCAGAAACAATCGAACCCGTTCTCGTTCTGTTCGCTGGCAACTTGCCTGAAGAAAATGCCCCTGACCAGTTGTCCTAACCCGGCCAGGATGCAAAATGTAATGAACCAGCCCAGTACAATTGTGAAAATCGCACTGATCATGTTCTTTGTGGGATATTTAACATGACTAACGCCATCCCAACCTGATTCGTCAAGGCGGTGAGCAGCGCTTTGTCATCATCGCTGTAGTTCTGTCCAGAGAGGTGTGGGCCAAGCGCCATGATAGCAACCAGTCCACCACTTTCGTTATGTGGGCCAAAAGGCATGATGCAAGGCACGAGGAGCCAATATGGATCACGATGATTGGCTGCGACAGCTATTCCGGTTTGCAGGCGCTCCACTGCCGATGAATCGATCGTCAGCAATCTTGCTGCTTCGGGGATGTCTCCGTAGATCGTTGTTGCTTTGAAATCCTTTGCAGATTGCCCTGGGCTGCTCAGAAAAACAGCGCCATAGGTGAAGTGCGCTACCGGCTGCGCCCGCGTCAGCAGCGTGCCAAACAGCGATGGCGCGTCAGGCAATTGATGAATCTCTCGCGAGAATGCGGCAACCAATTCGTGTGGATTCACTTTTTCGCGGTAGAAGCGCCGGTCAATAATCTTCTGAAATCGATCCTTGATGGGCGGGAAGGCCAGTGCAGTTACGGCGGAAGCGGCTGCTGTAACAATTTCCGTAGTCAGGGTATCGGTATCGTTGCCACCTAACGCTTTCGCGATCAACTGGAAGCCTTGCGACAGCACTACAAAAACCACAGCGACAGTTCCAGTCAGCAGGGTATAGACAATAGTACGACTGACGAATGATTCGATTTGCCATAGACGGTAACGCAATATCGAGATCGCCAGCGTAATCGGTACACACAACACACCGACGGTGAAAAACGCCGTCACGACGAATCCTAAGAGCAGTGTCGTAAAGCGGTGGGCTGGCAAATGCGGGGCGATCAGGATGTTATAGCTGAAAGTGATCGCAATGCCGATGAAGGCACACACAAAACCAAAGGCTACCCAGCGAGTTTGCTGGCGCTCCTCATCCGATTGCGTTTGAAACCGCCGGTAGACCTGCGCAATGATCCCGATGAAGAACCAGGGGACGATGATGATAAATTGCCGGGTTGCGACTGCCCCCCGTATCGCGAGTGGATATACTCCGGGCAAAAAGTGCCAAGATAGCAGCCACAGTACCCATACGATGGTCACGATGGCAGTCCAGCGGGGAACAAAGCGCCCATCTGGAAAGAGAAATAAGAAAGTCAGAAAGCAGCCAAAACCAAGCAGTTGATCAGAATTTATTGTGGAGAGGGCCTGGGGCGCGGCAAGCTCCAGCGTTGCAGGGATGCTCGTCATGATCAGGCCCATCATGAACAGCGTTGCCGATACAAAAATCGCCATCCAATCACTGGAACGCCGCCAGTAGATGATGATCGCCACTATCCAGAAGCCCAGCACAAGCAGCAGATCGAGGATGGTGCGGTACAGTAGAATCGCGTCGTCGGAGATTCCCACGGGCGTCACGCCCAGCGCGAAGCGGAGGGTCGTGTCGGAGTGGAGCAGCATAACTTCTATGCGGGCTGCAAGACCAACGACGAAGAGACAAACGTTCAAAGCAATAATGGCCGCCCATAGCGCGCGGGCCACAATACGCCAGTTGCCCTTAATTTGAGTTTCAGAGACCGGCGTGGCGCTGGCGGACTGATTGAGCGCGAGTACCCCATTGACAGCAGAACTCGAAGAACTCATAGATGTGCTATTCCCGCTAATGGATAAAAGATTGATGCTCAGTTGACAGAATAACATAAAGCCGCACGCCCGAAAAGATCAGTGCCGCTAGAAGGTGACTTGTTGGCGAAACAGCGCTGGTAGAGTGTAACAACGGATTTTCGCTAGGATCATACGGGCTAGACAAAGCCATCTACACTGACCTTCTGATCTCTCGTTGGTGCGATATGACAGGCCCTTAAGTCGTGTCCAATTTTGATGCGTTGGATCGAGCGGACTGAGAGGTATCTATCGGGAATTTATCCAAATCTGCTAGAATTAGAAGGTCAGTTGGAAAGGTTAGGATCGCTGAATGGCAGAATATCCAGTTACCCTACAACTTCCTGAGCATCTCTATGAGCGCTTACACGAAATGGCCGAAGCGGCTTCTCAACCAGTTGAAGCTGTAGCTATTCAATATCTCGAATCAACTCTTGACGGCGATTTTGTGGGTTTGCCCAGCGATGAACAGCAAGAACTCATGGCTTTGAACCGGCTATCGGATGATGCCCTTTGGACAATTGCTGGGGAGCAAATGCCTCATTCGCAGCTAGATCGGATGAGCTTGCTGCTTGCGCTCAATAAGCGCAGCACATTGACCGACGCCGAAACCGCCGAGCTGGACGTCCTCCTGGCGCGTGGAGACCGCTTAATGCTCCGTAAGGCAGAAGCAGCGGCTATTCTTACACGACGAGGTTATCAGATTTCGCGCAACGATCTCGCTGCCAATCATGACTGAGATTTCATGGCAAACGATTCGGCAGCTTGTCTATGCACGGGCGAAGGGATGCTGCGAATATTGTCAAACCTGTGAAGAGAATACAGGGCAGACAATGGAAGTAGAGCATATTGATCCCGCTGGGGGCGATTCACTCGATAATTTATGTCTGTCGTGTGGGAACCGTAATCGAAGCAAAGCGATTGCAACTTCCGCACCAGACCCCGAAACTGCTGAGATCGTGCCCCTGTTCAATCCGCGTATGCAAGCCTGGTCAGAACACTTTCAGTGGATAGAGAACGGGGCGCGAATTCAAGGCTTAACTGCAATGGGTCGTGCTACACTTGTACGCTTGAAAATGAATCGGTTGCCGGTAGTTAATGCCCGAAAACGATGGGTCATTGCCGGGACTCATCCTCCGATAGCTTAAAAGTATGCAACGCATCCTTCTGAACAGGATTATTCTATGGCTAATCAAACAGTATCTGCAACCTCAATTCAGCCCCGGTTCGACAAACTTCGCGACGCGACGCGACAGGCTGGCTACGATGTAACGGCTCTCGTGCCCGGCCCAACGCTCCGCTACCTGACCGGCGTATCCTATCACGTCATGGAACGGCCTATTATTCTCTTCTTCCCAGTTAATGCCGAGCCAGCCATGATTGTCCCGTACATGGAACTGGACAAGATGAAAGAAGCCGATCCGTTTCCGATCCGCTTCTTCCCGTATTCTGATGCTGAGGGGTACCTGGGTGCCTTCGAACAGGCTTGCAAAGCGCTTGACCTGGCCGCTAAGCGCATCGCAGTCGAAGGCCTGAAGATGCGTGTACTGGAAGGCCAGTTGATCGAGCGCTATGGGCAGGGTTGCACGGTGGTCTCTGCCGACGACGCGATTACCGGAATCCGTCTGCACAAGGCCACAGATGAAGTTACAGCCATGCGGAAAGCGATTGCCATCAGCGAGAAAGCGCTCGACGCGACACTTCCGCATATACACATCGGCATGACGGAACAGCAGATCATGAACATTCTGCTCAACGAACTGACCATGCTAGGAGGTGGGGGCAACGCCTTCGATCCGATTGTACTGACCGGGCCGAACAGCGCGCTGCCGCACGGCGTCCATGGCAGTCGAGCCATCGCGGCTGGCGACCTGCTGCTGTTTGATTATGGCACGCTGGTTGACGGCTATCCCTCGGACATCACGCGGGTTTTCGCCGTTGGAGAAATCAGCCAACTCGATCCGGAATTTCGCAAAATTTATGATACCGTATTGGCGGCCAATGAAGCCGGGATTCGGGCCGCGCGGCCCGGCGTAACGGCCCAGGATGTTGATCGTGCCGCACGGGATGTCATCGAAGCTGCTGGATACGGAAAATACTTCACACATCGCCTGGGCCACGGCCTCGGCCTGGACATTCATGAAGGCCCAAATGTGGTACAGGGCAACAAGCAAATCCTGGAACCCGGCATGGTTTTCACCATTGAACCCGGCATTTACCTGCCGGGCAGGGGCGGCGTGCGGATCGAGGACGACGTGGTCGTGACCGATTCCGGCATCGAGGTCCTGACCAGTTATCCCAAAACACTGCGGAGTGTTGGTGCAAAGTAAAGACAACCCGCGTACTTCGTAGTTAAATGTTTGGTTAGCAAGACCTCAAATCGGCACAAAAAGCATTGACGCACCGACATTGGAGGTGCTATACTGCCCCGTTAATGACTTTGATGGAGAGGAGTACGCGGAACGCCTCGACCAGAAAGGTTGGCCCCAGGCTGCAAGCCACACCCGACGGCAACCGCGGAATGTCGCTCCTGAGTCGACACGTTGAAAGCCACATTCAGCATCTCGTGGCAACTAGATGTGTCCGGGTACAGCCCGTTACAGCGATTGAGAGTCCCTGCGCAACCTTGCGTGGGGGAATCAAGGTGGTACCGCGAAAGTGCGCCTTTCGTCCTTGTGTGGAGACGAGAGGCGTTTTTGTTTTCATGTGAAGCTGGAAATTATCAGGCAGGCGACTATGTTAACACGTACTCAGGAAATGCAAGCACTTCACAACAACGAAACCAATTCATTCTACGATTCGATTGCGGAATACTATCATCTGTTCTTCCGCGATTGGGAAGCGACGATTCAACGCGAAGGCTCGGCATTGCGCAAGATCTTTCGCGGCCAGGACGTACGCAGTGTGTTGGACGCCTCGTGCGGGCCTGGAACGCAGTCCATCGCGCTGGCTCGCCTCGACTTCGACGTGACGGCAGCCGATCCAAGCTTCGGCATGTTGATCAAGGCACGCCAGTACGCGCAGCAGCACAATGTGGCTGACGACATCACGTTCGTGCGGGCTGGTTTTCTGGAGCTACCTTTTGCCCTGGTTGGGCCATACGATGCGGTGATCACCAAGGGCAACGCGCTGCCCCATTTGCTCAGTGATGCAGAGATTACACAGGCCCTGTCCAATTTCTACAACCTGCTGCGGCCCGGCGGCTCGCTGGTGATCGGAATTCGTGATTTCGACTTCCTGCTCGAAGACCGGCCCAAGTTCGTCCCACGCTATGCCCATACCGACGACCCGAACCAGGATCATATCTTGTTCGACGTGTGGGACTGGCACGACGACTCGCCAATCACAGTGACGTTCAACACCTTCATTGTCAGCGGCAAGGGTGAGCAATACACGGCAAATAAGTACCCCGTCACCTACCGCGCGCTGCGCCGCGAAGAACTCGAAAGGATGCTTGGCGAAGTCGGATTTGTGGAGACGAAAGCTGAAACGCAGCTTTGGGAAGTGGTCTACACAGCCAGGAAGCCATAGACCAACTCTATTGATGCAGCCGGGAAGTGCATAAGGGGGACTTAACGGGTGACAACAATCATTGCCTATGTGCTCATCGCTTCCTTCTTCATCCTTGAAGGAAGATTGCGACAGGGGCACGAAGCCAAAACACTGGAAACTACCGAGGCAGATCGTGGCAGTACCCGACGAATCGGGGCTGCCTTTGGCACGTGTATTCTGTTGATGGTGGTCGCGCCTATCTTGAATGCCCTGAGCATCGGCAAAATAACGTGGCATCCCACGCTGCTCGGTTGGAGTGGTGTCGTGCTGGTAATCCTGTGCCTGGCGCTTCGAGTCTGGGCGGCGCGCGTGCTTGGCGCGTACTACACGCGCACGCTCCGTGTCAGTTCGGATCAGCACATTGTCCAGCAGGGGCCATATCGCCTGATCCGTCATCCCGGCTATCTGGCTGATATCTTTTTGTGGATCGGCGGCGGATTGGCGGTACTGAACTGGATCGTGTTGATCGTGATGCTGGTCATCGTACCCTACGCCTACATCTACCGGGTTCGCACCGAAGAGGCAATGTTGGCCCAGGCGTTTGGGGATGAATTCACTGCCTACCGCGCCAAAACCTGGCGACTGATTCCGTTAATCTACTGATGAGCATGAACTGAGGACGCGCATGAGTGAGCAGGCCATAGAACAGCAACAGCAGCAAACTTCCGGGCAGATGCCCAAAAACTTCAACTTTGCAGAGGCTGAAGCCCGTCTTTACAAATCATGGGAGGAACAGGGCGCATTTAAGCCTGAAGTCGCCCCTAAAGACGCCAAGCCTTTCGTGATCGCGATTCCGCCGCCGAACATCACCGGGGGATTGCATCTGGGTCACGCGATGTTCGTCAGCATCGAAGACCTGATGATCCGCTATGAACGGATGCGCGGTAAGGCAACGCTGTGGATTCCCGGCACGGATCACGCCGGGATCGCCACGCAGTTGCAGGTGGAGCGGATGCTGCGCGACGAAGGGACGGACAAGGAAACCATCGGGCGTGAAGAGTTCCTGTTCCGTACCTGGGAATGGCGAGAGAAATATGGCAACACGATTGTCAACCAGCTTCGGCGGCTCGGCGCAAGCTGCGATTGGGATCGTCTGCGCTTCACACTGGATGAGTCACTGTCACGGGCGGTGAAGGAAGCCTTTATCACGCTCTGGGATCAAGGGTTGCTGTATCGTGGTCCTCGTCTGATTAACTGGAGTCCGGGCCTGCAAACCGCCGTGAGCGACGTGGAAGTTGAGCGCGAGGAAGAACAAGGCACCCTCTATTATTTGAAGTACCCGGTCGAAGGCGGCGAATTTATCCCGGTGGCAACAACCCGTCCGGAGACAATCCTGGGCGATACCGCCGTCGCTGTGCATCCCGAGGACGAACGCTACAAGCATTTGATAGGCAAGACCGCTTATGTGCCCATGCTGGAACGCCCCATCCCGGTCATTGGCGACGAATACGTGGATCGGGAATTCGGGACAGGCGCGGTGAAGATCACCCCCGGCCACGACTTCAACGACTACGAGATCGGCCAGCGCCATCAATTACCGATCATCAGCATCATGAACAAAGACGCCAGCCTCAACAAGAATGCCGGACCGTATGCTGGCCTGGATCGCTTCGAGGCACGCAAGAAATTATGGGCCGATTTAACGGCAAAAGGGCTGACGATCAAAACCGAAGCCCACACGCTGGTTGTGCCGCGCAGCCAGCGCGGCGGTGAGATCGTCGAGCCGATGATCAGCGTGCAATGGTTCGTTAAAATGGAGCCGTTGGCACAGAAGGGCATCGCTGCCGTGCGCGACGGCCATATCCGCATCGTGCCGGAGCGCTTCGAGCGCGTGTACTTCAACTGGATGGAAAACATCCGCGATTGGTGCATCAGTCGACAGCTCTGGTGGGGCCACCGGATTCCGGCGTTCCACTGCCCGAATGGGCATATCACAGTCCAGCGCAGAAATCCGACCCGCTGCGCCACCTGCGGCAGCGACAAACTGACTCAAGACCCTGACGTGTTGGATACCTGGTTTAGCAGCGGTCTGTGGCCCTTTAGCACGTTGGGCTGGCCGGAGCAGACGCCTGACCTGGCGCGCTACTATCCCGGCGACATCCTGGAAACGGGCTACGACATCCTGTTCTTCTGGGTGGCCCGCATGATCATGATGGGCGAATGGTTCACTGACAAAGCGCCGTTCCACACGGTTTATCTACACGGGCTGATCCGCGATAAGAACGGCGAAAAAATGAGCAAGACCAAGGGCAACGTCGTGGACCCCCTCGTGGTCATGGACAAATTCGGGGCGGATGCGCTTCGTTACACGCTGATCACCGGCGGCACGCCTGGCAACGATCAGAACATCTCCGACGACCGCATCGAATACAGCCGTAATTTTGGCAACAAAGTCTGGCAGATGTCGCGCTTTGTGCTCTCGAACCTGGGCGAAATTCCACAAACTTTCGGCGCGCCTCAACCTGGAACGCTCGACGTGCCGAGTCGCTGGATCATGAGCCGCTTGAACGACACCGTGGCAAGTGTCCAACGCCTGTTTGATACCTATCAATACGGCGAGGCCGGGCGGCAGATCAAAGATTTCTTGTGGGACGAATTCGCCGATTGGTACGTCGAGATCAGTAAGAATACCCTGTATGGGCAGGATGAAACTGCCAAGCAGCGCGTCCGTGAAGTGCTGCTGCACGTCATTGACACCTCGCTGCGCCTGTTGCACCCGTTTATACCGTTCATCACCGAGGACATCTGGCAGTACCTTCCCGGTGAGCGAAAATCGCTAATCCTCGCGACGTGGCCGACAGCCGACACACGTTTCTCCGACTCGGAGGCCGAAGCCGCCATGAGTCTCGTGAAAGACCTGGTGATCCAGGTACGCAACGTCCGCAACGAATACGAGGTCGATCCAGGGCGGCGCATCCAGGCCATTGCCGATAGTGGTTCGCGCACCGCTTTAATCCGTGACTATGCGCCCATTTTCTCGCGTCTGTGCAACGTGGAGCGCATAGACATGCTGGATGGCAAAGGCGCGCCAGACCAGTCGGCAGCGGTGGTTTCCGGCGACGTGACGCTTTACCTCCCGCTGGCGGGCCTGATTGATGTGGCTTCCGAGTGCAAGCGTCTTACCGAAGAACTCGAATCGATCAGCACACAGGCAGTCAAAACTGAAAAGAACCTGGCGAACGAGTCGTTTGTCAGCCGCGCCAAGCCAGAGATCGTCGAGCGCGAGCGCACCAAGTTGGCCGATTTGCGGGCACGCCATTCCGCCGTCGAGGAGCGCTTGAAGGTTTTGGGCTGCTGACCGGGGCGCAGCATGTAGCAGACCAAAGCTCAAGGAAGTCGGTAAAGTTGAGAGTAGAAGGTGGTCATGATGGCTCAGGCAGAAATCGCGCTAAAGGACTTACAAGCACAACAAGAACAGCACGGGCAGAAAATCTCTTTCCAGGAATACCTGAAAGCCTATAACAGCTTTGAAGGTGCGCATACCGAGTGGAACGCGGGAGAGGTGGACAGCTACGTCATGACCAACAATTTGATCCATCAACGCCTTTTGTTCTTCCTCGCTACGCTGGTCAATCTATTCCTCGAAAGAAACAAACTTGGCGAGATAGTTCTTGCCGGTCTACCCATGTTTCTAGGGGACGATAAGCCAGCCCGTCAACCTGACCTGCTGATTGTTCTGAATACGCATCGGGATCGCATCAAACCAACCTACCTGGACGGTATTGCCGATGTGGTGGTCGAGATCGTCTCGCCAGAGAGCGATGAACGCGATCACGGCAAGAAGTTTATCGAGTACGAATTAGCTGGTATACCCGAATACTGGCTAATCGATCCGATTCGTCACGAGGCCGATGTTTATTCCCTGGCCGAAGATCGTCACTTTCATCGCAAAGCCCGCAGTGAGCAAGGAAAGCTTGTCTCGACGGTGCTGGCGGGCTTTGCACTTGATCCCACAATCCTTTGGATGGAGTCGCTGCCAGATAGCGACGCAACAACTGCCTTGATCGCTCAGATGGGATAGCCGAGACAAAACCCATCAATGCGGTTGAGCTGTCTGTAGTGCCTGGATAATCGTCTGGGCCAGGAGAACGCCACCTGCGCCGATAACGAGCAAAATGCCGAGTACGATCAGCGTTGTAGCGATTTTCACCAACCGCGCGATCTGGCGCAGCAAGATTCGAAGGCCAACAAAAGCGGCTGCTCCTCCGG
>DATGFK010000193.1:0-3207 GCA_035309185.1 Aggregatilineales bacterium | reverse complement strand
CAACCATCAGCATTGTCAAGCTGGCGTCTCCATCTCCAGGATCGCTTCAGCCGACTCCCGCATTCACAGCGACCATCGTCGAAAACAGCGCATCCACTCCAATGGGCGCTGCGCCTGTCAAATCAGCATTGGTCCAAACTGGCTTGCACGCCGACATTAAGAACCGGGCAATTGAAGCATTGACGCACGGTAATATCGAAACGGCGATCCGTCTCCTGACCGCGATTCACGATCCGCAGCCGGATGACTTAAAGCCGCTCAGTATGGCAGTGCGCCTGATGCTGGATCACCTGTACGTGGTGGATGTGACCGACTTCCATATGCCATCCATCAAGGCGAAGATGGATGCTGCGTTGCAAGCTGCTGATCTCGCCGTGCAGGCAAACCCACACGCGCCTGATGGCTGGGCTATGAAAGCATTGGCGCTTAACTGGGCGTTCCGCAGCAATGAGGCACAGACGGTGGTCTTAACCGCCCGCGACCTGGCGCCAAACAACCCGACCACGATTGCAGTTGAGGCGGAGATCGCTGTACAGTTGCGCCAATATGCAGAAGCTCGCGATTTGCTGGACAAGGCCATGTCGCTGGCACAGGCATCGGCGCCCGTCAGTAAGGGCGCCCTCGCTCGTTCGCACTACGTTAAGGGGAATATTGAGCAAACTTTGGGACAGGCCGATGCGGCCATTGCCGATTACGAAGCGGCATGGAAGCTATCTGCTGAACCTTACGATGCTGCCGACCCGTGGGCGGTTATTCCCCCTGGCTACATCCTGTATCAGCTTGGGCCGATCTATCTTTTTCAGAACAAAGCCGATATTGCCTTACAAGAATATACGGCAGCTCTAGCGATTGACCGGCAAGACCCTTTCCTGTATTACCTGCGCGGGCGGGTCTATCGCTTCCTGGGTAACAGACGCGACGCACAGGCAGAATTTCAAAGGTGCCTGGATATGGAACCGCACCAGTGGCGCTGTATGCGCAATCTGGGTCAGATAGCCCATGAGCAGGCCAATTGGGACAGCGCGATCCGTTTTCTACAGCCAGTAATTGCCGAGAACTCGCAAATCTCGGATGACTATTACTATCTGGGATCCGCCTATGTCAATGTGCGCCGCTGCCAGGATGCGATTCCCGTTACCCGGCAGGGATTGGCACTGCTGGCGACGGCGACAGGAAAGCCATATTGGAGCGATGTACAATTTGGCTCTTTGCTAAGCACGTGCCACGCGACGTGAGAAGGAAAACCTTTGCGGGGCAGTTTTAGAACTTGTCCCATGAAAATGTGCGCTTAAACGTTGGTAGTCCCTCCAGAGCCTTGATCAGTAGCGTTCGATCTCCTGTACTGCTGTCGAACCAGGCTGCCGGGTCGTTAGCGTCAGAAAGAATCCAGGGACACACCGCGAAAAGATAATCTGGCAGGGCTTGCCCGTTTGACAGCTTTCCTGTTCGGAACCAGTCAAACACAGCAGCCAGGTAATCGCGATGGAGCGTTTGTGTGACCAGCGGATAACGATTGTCCTGTGCTTCTCCGGGTCTCCATTCCCCTTCGGCTGCAACGATCATCGGGACAAAGCCAATCTCCTGTTAAAACACATCCGCAAAATCTCTGAAACACAGCACCTCATTCAAACCGAAACGTGAAGGCATCGAGGCAACCTTTCGTGCAAAACTCGGCTGAAACGTGACTGCATTATAGGCGGCAAAGTTGTGTCAGAATTGGGCCTCTTTTCACCTTTTGCCTGACGATCCCATTTAACCGACGGTGTGACGGAAATCTACCCGACTTAAGGATTTGAATTACTCTTGGAAAGCACATTAAAGAATGCAATGTGGGGCGGTTCACCAGACACACTTTGCTTTTAACATGGTCCCAGTATTGCGCAAATTCTGGATGATCAGTGGTAGAGGAGTATCGCTGGATTTCGTACGCATGATTTTGCGAGGTTAGCCATTACCACTTTGGGGCTGTTCTTTACGGAAACTTTACGGAAGGATGAAAAACCCTTAGGCTTTGCTTACCTGATTCAGGTGTAAAAACTGCGCTGGATATTGATATCAGGCGCGGAAACAATGGCTAATACCTCCGAGAACCGTTGGGAATATAGGGACTTTATCTATCATCAGTGGAATGCCCGTGATATATGGGCGAGCCTTTCGCCGAACGACAGAGACACAGCGTCACTGGCCCAACTGACTTTCTGGCATTCGCATCAAGCCGAGATAAAGAATACGCTCAATCGCTGGCAAGAACAGGGTTGGGAGGCTCTTGGAGAGCCGGGGCCAGCATCAATTCGCCTGCGCAAGTCCATACGCATCGATTCTCATATCGCTCCGTCCGACATCCTGTTATGGTTCATGACGCTCGGTATTGCGCTTTTCGTACAACTGGTGCTGGATACTCCCCGCAGATACGCGACTTACAAGCCACTTGAGTTTCGTCTTCGAATGCGACATCTCAACGTAACGAATATCAGCCTGGAAGCGCCATCGGCCAGTGTTCAGCAGCAAATTCGGAGACCAGAGCGGTGCCCGTCGCTCGCGGAAGAATCTTACAGAACGCCTGAAATCAGCAGCCAGTCATTCCCTTTGAAGCGTCATAGTAATTGAATGAGGAGATACGGATTGAATCGAGGAAATGTGAAGGGGATTAGCGTGCTTTGTGTTGACAGCGAAGTGCAGTCACGCAGGTTGATTCGTTACGGTTTGGAAGTTCACGGTTATGCGGTTATGACGGCAAATAGTGGTGACGAAGCCATTAGTCAGTTTGCGAAGAAAACGTTTGACATGGTCACGACAGAGATCAACCTGGGCAATGGGCCTGATGGTATTGAGTTCTGTCGAACCGTTCGTGAACGCTGCAAAACGCCCATTGTCGTTATCACAGAGGACGATAACAAGCACACCAAACTCGCAGCGCTAGGCGCAGGGGCGGACGACTATATCACAAAACCATTTGACATGGATGAACTGGAGGCTCGCATCCGGGCAATTCTGCGACGTACCGCTATCGCGGATGGCGGCAGCGCCGACGGGGAAATTCGTGCCGACGGTCTGGTCATCAATGTGTTAAAGCACCGGGTTTCTCTGGACGGTGAAGAAATTTATCTGACTCCGCGCGAATTCGCTTTGCTGAGAGTGCTGGCAAGCAATCCAGGCACAGTCGTGCCTCACAGCACACTGCTCAAAGAAGTCTGGCACAAGGACGAA
>DATGFK010000192.1:0-2080 GCA_035309185.1 Aggregatilineales bacterium | reverse complement strand
CGGCATTGTAAGCCGAATTATCAGCATTGGCCGCGCCGAGGATAGTTCCCAAATCCTGAGAATAATTGGTCAAGGACGCCTGCTCCTTGTCCGAAAGCGGCTGATTGTGCAATTCGGCGATGGCATCTTGCTCAAAACTGCGCGCCCTTGTGGCAATAAAGTTCAACGTGTCGGCGTCCTGGGGGGACAGCAGGTGGCGACCTCCTAGCCCCTGGATGGTCATTTCCGCCAGCGCGGCCAGCCGTGCCCAGAATAAAGGAACGGGTTCCACGTAATTCGGCGGCACGACGGGTTCCGGCGCACCGGGTTTACACATTTCGCCGCCGCCGCCGAGGCCACCAGCGGCTTGCTTGGCATACAGGATCGTATCGTGTTTGAGTTCGGTATAGCTGCCCAGTGCGGCGTACAGGTTGCGATCCGTGTAAGCGTCGCTCGTCATAACGCTGGGATAGCCGCTGGCAACAGGTTGAGTCAGCGTTTTCAGCGAATACAGCCAGCCGTCGTACAGGGTATCCGACCAGTCAGGCTCGGTCAGGGCCGAAATTTCGGATCGGACTTTGGTCATCTGGCTGGAATAGTTCTGATAGGCTGTCGCGCCTGCCTTGTCGAGAAGGCTCAGCGCCCGGTCGGAACCGAGGGCGGCAAAAACATCAAGCGCCATTGGGATCGTGCGTGGGTTTTGTTTTGTGCCGACGTTGAAGTAAATCAACTGTCCCATCGCGTAGGCGTCCCACACGAAGCGCTGGCCCATAAAGCGCATTCCCTTGGTCTCGTCCTCGACGTTTTGCCCCTGTTGGACGACTGCGCCCATAATTTTGGGCGAAGGCAGCGCCTGCGCAGCCGCCTGGAACGGTGCGATCCCGGCGGCTTGAATTTTGGGCAGCGGAGCGTTTGCGCCGTAGACCTTATCCATGACCGACAGGTAATCCGGAATCGAGAGATCGTCGGAATGCCCGACAAAGAATACGGTAGGCTGGTACAGGCTTGCCCAGGCATTAATGCCTGGCGCGCCCGCAACGGTTGTGTCACGAACAGTCTCGGCAACCATAAGCGCAGATTTTGTCTCGTCGTCTTGCTTCAGGCGGAAGGTCATTCGCCCATAGTAGATCATGGCCCGGAAGTAGGCGCTCAGCGCGTCGGATTTTGTATAGTGGCCGCGCGGCGTATACTGCGACCAGTCTTCGCCATTGGTCAGGGCCGGGAATACAGCGCTTGGCGCAATGCCACTGGCCTGATTGATACTGGCAATCTCCTGGTTCACAATCGCACTGGCATAGGCGGGGATGGCTGAGGATGGATTGACCAGTTTGGTCGCGACTCCAAAATAGGCGACGGCGTGCAGGGCGGCGCTCTCCCAATCGGTTCCCTTGAACTGCTGGTAGCTTTTATCTGCTTTGGCGAGGAAGGCGGCGTTCGTCTGCTGCAACAGGGGAACAAAATAATTCGCTTCGGACGTGCGCAGCACCTTATCAAACATCAGATGGAAGCTGTGCAGCATCGAATCGGTGGTCACCAAGATCGGCTGGTAGCTGTCCACAGCATTCCGGTAGGTCATAAAGAATTCGCCGTACTGATTGGGGCTGACGAAAAACATGTTCTGCTTGAGGGCAGCGGCATTATCAGGCGGCAGTGGCGCAGAGACGATCACGTTACTGAAATCCGGCGAAACCTGATAAGGCGCAACGCTGGCGCTGGTATCTACGTTGCCTGGCTCAAAAGATGCGAAAACGTTGCCGTTGAGACCCGTGATCGTCGGGATGTTGAGCGTCGGAGTCAGTGCGGGGGTCGGCGTCGAGGCTGAACCGGGCATGGGTTCAATAAAGTAGCTGCCCACGACGCCTTCCGCGACCCAGCCGGTCAAAGCCGGGGATTGAACTTGCCACCACGTATAGTGATCGACGCAGTTTGGCCCGGACAGTACCGTCAAGGGCGTGGCGTCGGCAAGCTGGCCGATCACAGTGCCGCTCAGGGACGGCTGTGCATGAACTTTGAGTGGAACCGAAATCTGCCCCGGCGTGGTGATCGTCACGCGGGCAGGCTTGCCTACCGAGATAAACGACGGCGCTGTCCCTGGACAGAC
>DATGFK010000191.1:0-3517 GCA_035309185.1 Aggregatilineales bacterium | reverse complement strand
GGTTGCTGCGCCTACCTGCGCCGCGATCCGGCTGTAGCGTCCCGTCCCACAGGCCAGGTCAAGCGCGCGACGGCCTGCAAGGGGTGGCATCACGGACAGCATGGCTGCCTGTTCAAGCGTCATAAGCGCGTTGTGGGCTTCTGGCGAATACGTATCCGCCCACAGGTCATAAGCCGCCTCGACGGGTAAGATCGGCAGCTTGCGAAGATCGCGCGGGATGTCGGCAGAGCCTATGACGCGGAGTCGGCGCAGCAGTATTTTGAGCAGGCTTTTCAGAGGCGATCCGGATCGAATGATCATAAGTTTCTCGTGGGATTTTACCCTGCCTGTGCAGGAAATCGGCTGTCAGGATGGTTCAGAACACAACGACTCGCTTACGAAGTTGAGATTATTCTATTACGCGCATGAAGGTGAAACTTCCGTTACAATAGACTTGCGGAAAATCCGTAGTGGCCCGCACTCACTTGGGGAAATTATTTGTGGCCGATTTTTCCAGCAAGCGAATTCTTACTGACAAACTGCGAATGCACGTCCTGGAGTGGGCGGGGGCGGAGCCGCCGATTGTCTTTCTGCATCATTTTACCGGCAATTCACTTTCCGCCCTCACCCTGGGTGAACTCCTCGCAGGGAAGCGGCGTTTAATTGCCCCTGACCTGCGCGGGCGCGGCCAATCCGATATGCCTGCCGGGGACTATGGCATTGCGCTGCACGTTAAAGATGTGATGACCTGCCTGGATCGCATGGGCGTGGATCAGTTTGTGGCGGCAGGACACTCCTTCGGCGCGACAATCAGTCTGTTTATGGCCGCGCAATACCCACAGCGCGTGAGCGGACTGATCCTCTTTGACGGCGGCGCCATGCCGTCCGAGGAAGCCATCCAGTTCTTTGAAGGCTATTACGACACGCTGCAATATCGCTATGAGTCGGATGCAGCGTACGTGGCGCGTTACCGCAATGCGCCGCTGTACCAGCCCTGGACAGACGCGCTTGAGAGGCTGGTGCGCAGCAATTTGTACCAGCAGCCCGACGGTACGTTTATCCGCCGCGTTCCGCGCTACGTGCTGGACGCTGACCGCCGCTCCGAGCAGTTGGAAACCTGGAAGGGTTTGCCTGAACTTTATCCGCAGGTGGCCTGCCCCGTGCTGGTCTTGCGCGCCGAGATGGGGATTATGGGAGTCGAAGATCAACTGCTGCCTGATCCCGTAATTGCAACCATGCAGGCCGGAATGCCAACCTCCACCGTAGTGACCATCATGGGCGCAGGACATACCAGCCTGCTGACCATTCCCAGCCGGGAGCGAGATGAGGCGATCCTGAATTTCCTGGGTCTTTCGTCATGAGGTTGATGCGCTGATGCCTGGTACTTTCGCCCTGATTGCCATTACATTGGCAGTTGGCCTGGTCAGCACGGTCGTCGCGCTCCTGGTTGTGGAGCGCCGAGTCAAAGACCTCCGCGTGGCCGCGCATCGCCGCCTGGAATCAGGCTGGCGGCGGCAGAACCAGATCGCCAGGGCTGCTGCAAAGATGTCTGGCTCAGGCGACCTGGAGCCTCGCCTTCAGGTGATGCTCAAGACGTTCCGACGCCTGGGCTGGAAGCGCGTGCGCCTCGAAGTGCGCACCGAGCATTGGTTGATCACCGAACCGCCGGGCGACATCAGTGCCACGGAAGATGGTCTGACGCCTGAAGAGGCCTGGCGACAACGCTGGGAAGGGCTTAGCCAGGAAACGCTGGCGCCCTATCGGCTCGGATCGGCGTATCTGGTGCCGATGAGCGGCCCGCCCCGGTCGCGCGCCCAAACTTCGGTTACTCCGCTGATGGATGTCTCAAATCTGGATAAGTCGGGGCCGCATCCTACAATGGCGGCTATGGCACGCAAAGTCCCACCCTGGAAATCAGGCGACATGTTGATCATGCCCATTGTCCTGGACAGCGGACAAGTTGCCGCCGTGATCAGCCTGGCCGAGCCGACGGATGGGCTGCGGCCTACCGCCGAAAACCTGCGCCCACTCGAAATCCTGACCGCGCAGGCCCGCACGGTGCTGGAAAACAATCAACTGCTCAACGAGATGACCGACATCGCCAACCAGTTGCAGCAGCAGGTCGAAGAGATGGCTCTCATGCGCCAGGTAGACCAGGAACTGGGCGCGACTCTGAACTTTGACAACGTGATGATGCTGACTCTGGATTGGGCGCTGCGGCACACAGGAGCCGCCGCTGGCGCCTTGTTGACTCTGACCTCCGATGGCACCGGCCTGTTTCCCGTGGCCGCCACAGGCTATCCGCCCGGCACACTCAGCCTTTACTCGGAAAACAACCCCCTGCCTATTTCTCGCGGGATCGCGGGACGCGCCGTTCGGATGCGCGAGATGCAGATTATCACGACAGTGCAGGCTGACCCCGACTATATCACGCTTATGAACAACATGGAATCAGCCGTTGCCGTGCCGCTCGAACAGCGTGGGCGCGTCATGGGTGTGCTGGCGCTTGAAAGCGAGAGTCCGCACGCCTTTGAAGGCAATCGCCTGACTTTTGTCCAGCAGTTGGCCGCACGCTCCGCCGTCGCAGTGGATAACGCCCGGCTGTACCGGCAGGCCGAGGGGCGGGCCAACGAAATGGCCGTGCTGTACTCGGCAGGCCGCATGATCTCGTCCAGCCTGGAACGCTCTGAAGTTCTGACCCATTCGGCACAGGCATTGTCGTCCGTACTGGGCGTATCCTGCGCGGTCATGACGGCCTATTCACCCGAATACAACCGCCTGACGGTCACGTCGGCCTATCGCCTGGGAACTGTCCGCAACAGCCAAACGCGCCTCCCGTCAATCGGGGAGAGTTACGATCTCGGCAGCCTGGGCGAAATGAAATCCGCCCTGACCAGCCAGCGCCCGCTGCCGATCTACCATGACGATTTCAGCGTGTCGCCGCCGCTTATGGCACTGCTACGCAACTTGAACTGCACCGCCCTGCTCTTTGTACCGCTCTTTGTGCAGGACACGCAGCTCGGCGCGGCACTGGTCATCGAAGGACGTGGCCCTCGCCGCTTTTCTCAGGAGGAAATTCTGCGGGCCGAAACAGTCGCCAGCCAGGCCGCCTCAGCCTTGCAGCAGGCCAAACTATTCGAAGACGTGCGCGAACTGGAAAAGCTCAAGTCCGAAATGATCCGCATGGCCTCCCATGACCTGCGCAACCCGCTGGGCAACGTGATGGGCTACTTTGAGCTGCTCGTCAAACGCATTGATGACAAGCTTGACACTAAAGATGTCGAATATGTCGGCATCATTCGCGAGTCCGCAGACAATATGAAGTCCCTCATCGAAGACCTGCTGACCCTGGAGCGCGTGGAAAGCGAACGGGAGACGGATTGGATCGCGCTTGACCTGGAAGAGATCACCCGCACGACAGTAGACGCGCAGCAGATCAACGCCCAGTTAAAGCAGCAGGTACTCAGCTTCAGCGTAGATCGCGCCGCGCCGGACGCCGCGCCGGACGGGGCGCAGGCCGAGGCGCTGGCTTACACGG
>DATGFK010000190.1:0-8457 GCA_035309185.1 Aggregatilineales bacterium | reverse complement strand
GCATCTGGCGCCAGCGGTATTCGCGGTAGTCCGCACAAGCTGCATTGGCAGCCAACTGGCGGCGTACTGCCAGAAGCTTGCTCCACAGGCTCATAATGGCTTCGCGATCCGCCAGTTGGCGTTGGGTTCGTTTGCGCCAGGCCAGTTCGCGGCGGCTGCGATCCGTCTCCTGGAACACGCGCGCCAACCGAGTGAGTGGAACCTCTTCGCCGTCCCATTGTGTCGTCTGTGCCCCGACGATTTCGTCATAGACAGGTACAAGCTGTGCTTCCTGGGCAAGTAATGGAACATTGGCCTCGCAGTACAGATCGGCCTGTGCTCGCATGGCGCGGAGTGGCACCTCGAAGCCCGCCGGGGCCAGCTTGCTCTTGAGCAGCTTTTCCTTGAGTGCTTGTTCACGCGGCTGAGTCAGGGGATAGACATCTTTCAGGAATTTGCTGTAGCGCTCCTGGATACCCTGATCATCTGTGTGGCGTGTCGTCTCGACGTACAGGCGCCATTTGGTCTCGTCAAGGAGTTCGCTCAGGCGCGTCCAGTCCAGCATCCACTGGGTCACGGTATCAGCAGACAGTGGATGGGCAGCAAGTTCGTCGTAATACGGTTCGATCTTCGTCCACGGCCAATCCATGAAGTCCTGGATTTTATCGGGTAGGGAAGCGAGCATAGTCGTCCTTTCAGGCGCGTTCGCGCAGCCAGGCCGCCGCGTCTTTGGCGTGATAGGTCAGGATCATATCGGCCCCGGCCCGCTTGATCCCAGTGAGGATTTCGAGCGTCACTTTGCGCTCGTCAATCCAGCCGTTGGCCGCTGCCGCCTTGACCATACTGTACTCGCCGCTCACGTTATAAGCAGCCAGGGGCAAGTCGAAACTGTCCCGCACGCGCCTTACGATGTCCAGGTAAGCCGTGGCTGGTTTGACCATGAGCATGTCTGCGCCTTCTTCGACATCGAGCCGCGCTTCACGGATGGCCTCGCGGGCGTTGGCCGGATCCATCTGATAGCTATGGCGATCCCCGAACTGGGGCGGGCTTTGCGCCGCGTCGCGGAAGGGGCCATAGAAGCTGCTGGCGTACTTCACCGCATAGGATAGGATGCTGACATCGCTGAAGCCGTCGCCGTCCAGCGCCTTGCGGATCGCGCCGACCATGCCGTCCATCATACCGCTGGGCGCGACCACGTCCGAGCCAGCCTCGGCGTGCGAGGTCACCACTTTTTGCAGGATTTCCAGCGTCTCGTCATTGACGATATGGCCGTTGCGAACGATCCCGCAGTGGCCGTGATCGGTATACTCGCACATGCACACGTCAGTCATGACGATCAGTTCCGGCGTGGCGTCCTTGATGGCGCGAATTGCCTGCTGCACGATCCCATCCGCGGCGAAATTCTCGCCGCCGATGTCGTCTTTTTCGGCGGGCAGCCCGAACAGGATCACAGCGGGGATGCCCAGCGCAGCCACGCTGCGGGCTTCGGCAGCAAGCTGGTCAATGGACTGGTGGAAGACACCGGGCATGGAGGGGATGCCCTTATGCACGTCGCGCCCGTGAACGACAAACAGCGGGTAGATAAAATCGGCAGGCGAAAGCTGCGTCTCGCGGATCATGCTGCGCAGGGCTGGCGTCGTGCGCAACCGCCGCAAACGGGTTGCGGGAAAAGTCATTGCGCTAATCTCCGATAATAAAATTCAAGATGCTTTAGCAATCCATCAACGTCGTGTACGTCAGCGAGGATAGCCACCTCAAAGCCCATTTCACGGGCCGTTTTGGCGGTGATCGGCCCAATGCAGGCGACAGCCGCTTTTTGGACGATGGCTTTGGCTTCGTCGCCTAAAATCTCGGAAAAATTCTTCACTGTAGACGAACTGGTAAAGGTGATAATGTCCACCCCGGCGCGCAATTCGGTATAGGCGTCAACACCCGGTGATCCTTTACGTGTCCGATACACCGGGACTTCGGATACTTGCGCGCCGTACTCGATTAATTTCTCGCGCAGTACAGGCCTGGCACTGTCTGCCCGCATAAGGAGGAAGCGCTTACCTTCGACGGTTGTACGCAGAAGCAAAGTATCGAACAAATCTTCGGCAACATATTCTTTTGGAAGGAGATCAACGCGAAGATTACGCTCTTTCAAAGCCAATTCTGTTCCAGGCCCAATAACCGCTATATGAGTGGGCAGCGCCGAAAGTCCTATGCCCAGCCGTTCAATACGGTCTAGCACAATGCGAACTCCATTGGCGCTCGTAAACACAACCCAGTCGTATTGGTCAAGATCTTGAAGGGCTGTATCGAGTTCTGGATTATCCGGTATCGGCTCGATCTCGATTGTTGGGAACAGAATCGGGATGCCGCCAGCCTCTTTGATCATGCTGGCGAAATCGGCGGATTGGCTCGCGGCCCGTGTGATGACGATGCGTTTGCCTGCAAGAGATTTGCTCATCCATCAATCTCCGCGCGAACGGCGTCGAGCAACGCGGCTGCGCCTTCGGCAAGTGCCATCTGCGCCAGGTCGGCGCCCAGTCTAATCGCGGCTTGGTACCCCTGATCCCCGGATAGAGGGGTCATCTTCCACTCCGTTATCACCTGCGATCCGTCCAGGCTGGCGACTCGCCCTGTAAGCGAAAGCGACTGCCCATCCAGCCAGGCCAGGGCGGCGACAGGCAGGCGGCAGCCCGAATCAAGAGCGTTGAGGAAGGAACGCTCGGCAGTGACGGCCAGCCGCGTCTGCGTGTGGTCGAGTGGAGCAAGCGCCTTCAGGAGTTCGGCGTCATCGCTCAGGCATTGGACTGCCAACGCGCCCTGGGCCGGGGCAGGCAGCATCACTTCCGGCGCGAGAATTTCCGTGATCGCATCTTCCATGTCCAGCCGATCCAGCCCGGCGGCAGCCACCACAATCGCGTCATAGGGGCCATCAGCCACTTGCGCCCTGGCGATCCGCGTGGGAACGTTGCCTCGCAGGGATTGCGTTTGCAGGTCAGGCCGGAACGCTTTGATCTGTGCCACTCGCCGCAGGCTGCTGGTGCCAACTGTTGCGCCACGCGGCAACGCGGCCAGGCTCTGCCTGTCGCGGCTGATCAGCACGTCGAAGGGTAAGGCACGTTCGGGGATGGCGGCGATGGCAAAGCGCGAATCCATGTCGGTGGGCAGGTCTTTGAGGCTGTGGACAGCAATGTCTATCTCACGCGAAAGCAAGGCGCTTTCCAACTCGGCAGTGAACACGCCCTTCCCGCCGATCTCTGGCAGGGGCTTGTCCAGTGTGCGGTCGCCATGCGTTTCAAAGAACTTGAGGGAAACGTCCAGGTCGGCGTACAGCTTTCGCAGCGCCGCCGCGATATACTGCGCCTGCCACACGGCCAATTTGCTTTGTCGCGTGCCGATTACCAGCGCGCGATCAGATTTCGATTCGGGCATTTTTGTGGGTAATTTTAATTGACAATGGATAGGGATTATAGCACACAGAACTGCGCCGGGGCTTCAGGATCACCTGTTCAGCCTTCTCTCCAGCCCATCCGCGATGACCTCACAGCCGAAATGGAATTGCTCGTCCAGGTTGACGTTCAGCCAGTGCGGCGCCAGAGCTACGATATTCGGATACTTGTCGGCTGGTAGGGTATCCATCCAACTTTCTGTGGCCTCGTCAGGAGGTTGCTGCCCTTTGGGTGGCGCTACATAGCGCGTCTCTTCGATGACAAAGGTCGTCACGTAATCATTCATCAGGAAGCCCGCATAGGCCGCATCTTTGGGGCTGAAGCCAGCTTTTAGCACCACGTCCAGCAGAATTTCAACCAGGTTTAGCCGACTCTCGCCGGAGGGTGGGCCGCTCTGCGCCAGCACGCGAGCCGCATCCCGGTGCGATAGCAACACGCGCCGATACTCCTCCGCGAATTGCTGCAATTGTTCCCGCCAGGGCATCGCAGGATCAGGAGCCTGCATCGCCGCGCAGATCTCGTCTGCCAGCAACACGATCAGTTCGTCTTTGTCGCGTACATGCCAGTACAATGACGCGGCTTTGATGTCCAGCTTCTCGGCAAGGCGGCGCATGGTCAGGCCGTCCAGGCCGACCTCGTCCAGCAGGTTGAGAGCCGCCTGGACGATCTGGCCGGGATCGAGGGCTGCCTTCGCCGTTAGTTTCACGTCGAGTTTTGCCTGGAGACGGATGCGAACTCTTGCCATTGATTGCCCCGCGCCCTTTCTTGCCGATCTTGCCCAAAGCATAACCACTTGACAGACCAATCACAACTATGATACCCTAACGTTGTTAGATTAAGCTAACACTGTTAGATGATATCATATAGGGAGCAAATCAAATGGTCGCAAAATCCGCTGCACGAGGGGCCAAAGGCGAAAAGGGCTTTATCAGCACGGGCATGATGGCAAGCTGGTATGCCGGAATCACCGCCAAAAGCATGAATGAGTTCGTCAGTGACGCCAAACGCATGACGAAATATCTGTCCGCCGGGGATGCAGTGCTTGAGGTCGCGCCTGGGCCAGGTTACCTGTCCGTTGCCCTCGCCAAACTCGGCAACTACCGCATCGTGGGCATGGACATCAGCCAGGCCTTCGTGGACATCGCCACGCAGAAGGCGAAGGAAGCAGACGTCCAGGTCGAATTCAGACAGGGCGATGTCTCACAAATGCCTTTCCAGGCAGACACATTCAACCTGATCGTCTGTCGCGCGGCCTTCAAGAACTTTGCTGCGCCGGTCGCCGCGCTCAACGAGATGTACCGTGTGCTCAAGCCCGGAGGCAAGGCGGTGATCATTGACTTGCGCCACGACGCCACTCCAGCCGAGGTCAATAAAGCCGTAGACGCGATGGGCCTGGGCGCTGTCAATCGGTTCATGACCAAACTGACATTCAAGCACATGCTTCTCAAACGTGCCTACACGGTAGACTCGTTCAAGCAGTTGATTGCCCAGAGCGCCTTCCCAAAGTACGACATTCAGCCGGACGCCATTGGGATGGAAATCCGGCTGGAGAAGTAGAAGCAGGGCGTCGTCATTCCGCCGCTAAAATGGGCGCGCTTCGTTGTAAAGTGCGCTCAACGGTTTGCTCCGTTCGTGCCACGATCTGTTTTGCGGCCAGCCGCGCGGCGGACTCCGGATCGTGCGAGGGCAAGAACACTGTCGGGTTGGTACGAACGTAGTCCAGCACCCGCCGCAGGGAGTCGCGGTGCAGATCAATTTCCATCGTGGGGCCTTCCAATTTCTGATCGAGCAAGGCCTGTTCCCGGTAGGCTACATCGCCGGCGATGAAGTAATGCACGTCATCCGTCCGCACGATGACTGAAAGGTGGCCCGCCGTGTGTCCAGGTGTCGGGACGGCCATCACCGTGCCGTCGGAAGTCAGCGGCAAGCTGGCCTCAAAGGGGCCGAGGGCTTCGTTTCGAAATGCGATGAGCATGGGGTCAAGCCAGGTGGGCAGATTCAAGCCGAGTTTGCTCATCGAAAAGCCCCGTGCCTGGAAGGGCTTATATTCTCGCTGGCTGATCCAGACCGGCACACCCTCGAAGTCCTTGAGACCATCAGCGTGATCCCCATGCAGGTGCGTCATGACCACTTTCGCGATGTCG
This sequence comes from Aggregatilineales bacterium, assembly GCA_035309185.1. Classification (GTDB taxonomy): domain Bacteria; phylum Chloroflexota; class Anaerolineae; order Aggregatilineales; family UBA2796; genus DATGFK01. The sequence continues at coordinate 2,894 of DATGFK010000190.1, read as the reverse complement.
GCGCGTGAGATGCCCAGGCGTTTCAACTGTTGGCCGATCTCTTCCTCAGGCCGCACATCTATCCGCGACTGGATCAGGAAGGATTTACTGTTGCCCGCGTGTTCGCCGGTATCCACGACGATCACGCCCTCCGAATGCTCGATGGCCCAGGCATAGATCGGAATCCGCAGCGTCGTGCGGTCTGTGAATAGTCCCGCCATGTAGGGCGCGACGCCTCCCGCCGTCGCCGGGCTGCCCAGGAAAGCCGTCTTCACGAGTACGTCACCAGTCTTGATCGCATGAATACGCATGATGTTCTCCGTTCCCTTTCGGCTGGACTTTCGCTATAATTTCAAAATAGACAACCAGGTTGATAGTCAACCAAGTTGTCTAATACAGTAAACCCGGTTGTCTAATTTGTCAAGGGGTTTTCAGGAGAATGGCGAACCAGACGCCGCCACAGGCCAAAATCAACTTGAAATCGCTTCAACAGCAAGGCACGCAATCGTTGGCACGACTGATGCTGCCCCTGTACCGGGCCTTCAATGCGATGGCCCAGGAAAAATACGCGCAGCGAGGTCACGCCGGGCTGACCACTGCCCATACGCTGCTGTTCGGCAACCTGGACGAGGAGGGCACGCGCATCGTTAGCCTGGCAGAACGAATGGGCACGACCAAACAGTTTACCGGCAGGCTGGTACACCAACTGGAGGAACATGGCTACATCCGCACGACGCCAGATCCATCTGACCGGCGAGCGACCATTGTGACGGCAACGCCCGAAGGGTTGCACTTCTTTGCCGACGCCTGCGCAGTCAAAGACGAGATCGAGGGACAGTTCAAGGCCATCGCCGGGGAAGAAAACATCGCGCTGTTATTCACAACGCTGGAAAAACTGGCTTCAGCCTTTTCCGCCTACGAAAGCGTGGGCAGCGCACATCCGCTGGGCGACGACAGCGAAGGGACGTGAGTGTGCAGCAGATATCGGAAACGGGCCACATCGCCTATACAGGCTATCCACACGTCAACGCGCTTCTGGATCGCCTCCTCGCCGAGGAACAGACGATCCTCGACACAAAGCTCTGCGGACTATACCTGACCGGCTCGCTGGTCATCGGCGATTTTGACGACGACACCAGCGACGCCGACCTGGTGGCAGTCCTCTCCGGCGATCTCGACGAGGCGGAGTTCAAGGCGCTGGACACGATGCATCATCGGATAGTACACGACTATCCACAGTGGGAGCACCGGATCGAAATCCTGTACGTCTCGCGCCTTGCGCTGGACACCTTCAGGACGCGGCGCAGCGACATCGGCGTCATCAGTCCCGGCGAGCCGTTCCACTACCGGGATGCCGGAGAGGATTGGCTGATGAACTGGTATCTCGTCCGCACCAGGGGCATTACGGTATTTGGCCCGCCGCCACAAACGGTCATGCCGGAAATTTCCAAGCAGGAGTTCATCGAAGCCGTCAAAGCCCACGCCGTCGCATGGCGAGAATACTGGCGCGAGGATGCCAGCCGCCCACTTCAGGCTTACGCGATCCTGACCCTCTGCCGTGCGCTATACACTGCCACAACAGGAGAACAGCCTTCCAAGCGGCAGGCTGCCTTGTGGACAGCCTCGAAATTTCCGCAATGGGCACAGCTTCTCCAGAATGCGTTACAATGGCGCAAAGCCTGGCGCGAACCCAATGTGGAACACGCGGCAACGCGGGCCGAGGCGCGCACCTTTATCTTTGACCTGATTGAGCAAATTGAGAGGTTGGACATGGCCGACGCGAAATATCCTCAACGAGAGGCCCTGCTGAAAACAATCGAAACGGGCTGGAACGAGTTTCACGCTTATTTGAAGGCGCTGTCCTTGGAGCAGCTTACCACGCCCAAAGATGCTGTTGGCTGGACGGTGAAAGATCATGTCGTCCACCTGGCGATCTGGGAGGGCGCCACGGCAGCGATGCTTCGCAAGAAGTCCCGCCTCGAATACATGCAGGTTGACCAGGCCACCTGGGATACAGGTGACTTCGACAAGCAAAATGCGGTGCTTGAGAAACGTTACAAGGAGACGCCGCTTTCCGAAGTGCTGCGCATGTTCGAGGATGCTCACCACGATATGCTGACTGCCATTGAAGCCCTGTCGGATGCCGATTTGATGCGCCCAATCAAAGATTATGAGCAGGGTTCGACGCGCGAGAATCCCATCACCGACTCGATTGCGGGTAACACCTTCGACCATTATGCCGAGCACAAGCCCTGGATCGAGGCGATTGTGGCGCAGGTGAAGTAGTACCCATTTCCTCGATCTCGGTTTCCTCGCCTTCGCCAAACGAATCTCCTATACTATTATCCATGCGCGGGCTGCTGCACGGGACGAGCATGGAGCGAATGGCATGACAGTATGGCGAAGGGTTCTCAGCGCGGTTTCGGGCCTCTTTCTGGCGGGAGTGGCGTGTAGCATCGGCGGTAGCCTCGGAACGCCAACGCCAAACAATGCGCCTGTACCGCCGTCTATTGTCCCCACCGCTGTCGCCCAACCACCCGCTCCGCCTCCACCGACAGAGGTTGATACTGCCATTCCAACCGTGACCGCCACCGTTTCTGTGCCGCCGACAGCTAGTTCCATGCCACTGGCAATCGTTAATCCGAGCGGTACGCCATCGGGAAGTCAATGCGCGGTCACGCTGGCCGAACCCAAGAACTTTGTCAAAGTTCGCAATGGCCCCGGCTTTGACTTCGAGGCCGTCGCGATCCTGCAAACCTACAGTTCGGTGATCGGAATCAATGGCGCATGGTATGAAATTCCCCTCTTCGGTGACGTTGGCTGGGTCTCCAACACAGTGACAAAGCTGGTCGGCCCCTGCCAGACGATCCCGACAGTCGTCTTCACCCCGAACCCGAGTCATTGATGCCTCTTGG